>JAJTBC010000227.1 GCA_021287085.1 Bacillota bacterium
CCCTTAGCGGCCTTGAAGACGACCTTGCGGCCCGCGGGGATCTTGATGGATTCGCCGGTCTTGGGGTTGCGGCCCATCTTTTCCTTGGTGGCGCGCACTTCGAAGGTGCCCAGGCCGAAGATGTTGACGCGCTTGCCCGCCAGCAGGTTGGCCACGATGTCGTCGCGGAGGCCGTCCACGGTGGCCTTGGCGCGGGCCTTGGTGAGGTCCTGGGCATCGGCCAGGGTGGCAGCCAGTTCGGGGATGCCGAGGGTTTCGGGCTTGGTGGTCTTGCTCATGGAATTCCTTTCAGGAGGGTGGAATGGGCCTGAAGCGGTAGGCCCCATAAAGGTTTACGTGCGAATCACTCGGCTTCGAGGGCCGTGACTTCGAGGTTGAGCTTGGCGTGAACGCCCGTGTAGAGGCGCACGTCGACGACGTAGGTGCCGAGATCCTTGACGTGGGGCAGGCTGATGGCCTGCTTCTCGATCTCGAAGCCCTTGGCCTTGAGCATGTCGGCCACATCGGCGTTGGTGACGGAGCCGAAGAGGTGGCCGTGATCGCCCGCCTTGCGAGCGGTGGAAAGGGCGACGGCTTCCAGCTTCTCTTTGAGGGACTTGGCTTCGGCCAGTTCCTTGGCACGGAGCTTGAGGTTACGTTCCTTCTCCAGCTCGATCTGGCGCTTGTTGCCCGCAGTGACGGGCAGAGCCTTCTTGCGGGGAAGCAGGTAGTTGCGGGCGTAGCCATCCTTCACGTTCACGACATCGCCGCGAACGCCCAGATTGACCACGTTCTCGATGAGGAGAACTTCCATGGTGAAACTCCTAGTGGGCTGGCCAGCGCGCGTGCGTTGTTCCCTGGACGGTTAGGCAGGGTACCGATCCCTGCCAGGGTTCCCCATGGGGGCCCCGTTCCCTCGGTGGGTTAGGCCGTGAAGGGCTAGTCTAGCGATTTTCCGTCGAAGGGGGAAGCGTGGAGTTGGGTTCGGCCTTGTCCAGCCACGCTTTAGCGGCCTTGAGATCGCTCCACACCGCGGCGCGCACCTCCTGGGTGTACTGGCGCAGCACATAGGCGGGGTGGAAGGTGGGCATCACGGGAATCTCGCCCAGGCGCTGCCACTGGCCGCGGATGCGCGTAATGCCCGTGGTGATGCCCAGCAATTCCTGCAACGGCGTTTTGCCCAGAAGCACGATGGCACCGGGATTCACCAACTGGATCTGACGATGCAAATAGCCTAGGCACCGCTGGGCCTCCTGGGCCGTGGGGGTGCGGTTGTCGGGAGGACGGCACTTCACCACGTTGGCGATGTACACCTGAGAGCGTTTCAGGCCGATGGCCGCGATCATCTTGTCGAGCAGTTCCCCCGCTCGGCCCACGAAGGGACGCCCCTTCAGGTCTTCTTCCTGGCCCGGCCCTTCGCCGATGAACATGAGCCGCGCCTTGGGATCGCCTTCGCCGAAGACGAAGCGCAAGCGATGATTCCCCAGGGGACAGGCTTTGCAGCCCTGGATGCGGGCCTCCAGTTCCTCCAGAGAAGCGCAGGCGGCCACTATCTCGGGAGAAGGACAGCCCACAGGATCCGTGGGAGGCATAAAAGGAACAGGAGCTACTGGCTGAGGACGCGCCGGGGGCGCGGGTGGACGAGCCACCTTGGGCGGTTCCCAGGCAGGAGATTCCGCCGCGCGAAGGGGTTCGGGAGCGGGTGGCACCACCGGGGGCGGTGGCACCAGGCCCACCACGCCCAGTTCCTCCAGGGTGTCCCGCCAGGGGCGCAGGGGGTGGGTCATGGGCCCACCGAGGGCAGCAACCGATCCGTCATGCCCATTAGACTACAAGGAAGCGGGGAACCCGACCGCCCCTGGGAGCATACAAAGCGTGGAGCCATGCATGGAGCTTCTGAAAACGCAGCCTTTTTCCTCCTTTGGTCCACCCTCGGATTTCCACGAGGCCTTTGCCGCGCTCTATCCGCGCTTGGTGAGCTATGCCGTGCGCTACGGCGCCACCTACCCGGAAGATCTTGCCCAGGAGGCCTTCGTCATCCTCATGCAGCGGGAAGCCCCCGTGGAACATCCCGCCGCCTTTCTCTACGGCACCGTTCGCACCTTGGCCCTCACCGAGCGCCGCCCCATGAAGAACCGCAACCTCAGTCTGGAAGGCGTCTCCGAGCAGGGACAGGCCGCCGAAGCAGACGATCTGCTGCTCAGTGCCGAAGTGCGAGAGCGCATGCGCGCCCTTTCGCCCACCTTCCGCGAAGCCCTTTGGCTCTTCGTGGTGGAAGGCCTTTCCATCAAGGAAATCGCCGGGGCCCTCGCCATTCCTGAAGCCACCGTGAAGACCCGCATTCATCGCGCCAAAGCCCAGTTGCGCGAACTGCTCAACCCCTCTGGAGGAATCCATGTCCTGGCTTGATCCCGCCCGTCTCGACGAACCCGCCGAAGACCGCGCCCTCCGGGAGGAACTCCGAGGCCTTCTCGGCGGTCCCGCTCCGTTGCTCCAGGCCGAGGTCACGCCTGAGATGGTGGCCCTGGCCGATGAACTGCGGCGCGAAGCCCTGCGCCGCCGCCATGTGGCTTCCCCTCGACGCAGCGGCTGGCTGCTGGCCGCCGCCGCCCTGCCCTTCCTCCTCGGCGTGGCGGGCATGGGCGCCTGGGGCTTCCACCAGAAGCAGCGGGCCGATGATCTGACCCAGGCCATGGCTCGCCAGGAGGATCAGCACCAGCAGCAGTTGGTGGCCGTTGGCAACCAGCTCAAGAGCGAGCGCGAAACCAAGGAAGAACTGGTGCGCGTCATCCAGAAAGCCGCTCCCGTGGCCGCTCGCCGCCTGCAGGGCCGCGAACTGGTCATTCCCGTGGACCGCAACCCCATCCCCGCCATCACCCAGACGCAGCAGGTGAAGCAGCGCTAGGAGTGCGTTCAAGAAAAGGGTTCGCAACAGCAAACCCCGCAGGGCGACAAATCGGAAATTGGCTCAGGAAGCCAGTTCCCGGGCAGAACGGCCTTGAACGTCCGGATTCGACTTATCCCTATTGAACGCAACTCGGCATGAAATTCGCGGTACGATGGGGATTCGGAGATCCCCATGGGCGATGGTCTGCTCTTCCTCATTCTTCTCGTTTCCGCCACGGCCGCGGTGCTGTCGGGCATGGCCGTGTTCAGCAACAATCGTCCGCCCGATGGCCGTCTGCATCAGGTGATCGAGGATTTGGCCGCCACCCGCGAGACCCTCAGCCAGGTGCAGAAATCGCTCCTTCAGCTGGAGCGCAAGATCGAAAAGGATGGCAAAGACAATCGCGCCGAACTGAAGGATCTGCTGGAGAAGATGGCGGAGCGGCTGGACAAGCGGCTCTCGGAGCTGGCCTAACGCTTTATCCAGCTTGGGAGTGCAAGGAAGGCGTCCAACCCTTTTCGCTGAGCAGACGCACGCCGATGATGCGGCTGAGGCGGAAGGCCATTTCTTCCTGGTGCAGGTGGCAGAAGGCGCGCAGGTGCTCCTCTTCGATGGCCTGAGGGGTGACGCGCCGCTGCTGGCTGCGATGGGCGGCCAAAGGGATGTACGTGATTTCGGCCATGAGGTTGTAGCTCACGGCGTATTCGAGAATGCGCTGGGTTTCCTCCTGGCCTTGGGATCCGCCGCCCTGGTTGAGCATGGGCACCCGGCGCGTGATTTCGCTGAACAGGGCGGGGTCTTCGCTCTGCACGCGCTGCAACGCCGCCTGGATCATGTGCTTCACGGGCTCCAGATGATGGTTCATGCCCTTTTCGTTCACGAAGGCCAGGCAGGCCAGCGCCCACAGGTACAAGGATTCGTCGCCATCGAGACTCAGGGGCAGGTAGCGCCCCGGCTTGGGAAGGAATCCCGCCTGCTTGAGCAGCGCGAAAGCATTGCCGGGGCCTTTGGCCTCCAGCACGGTGTCGCTGAGCGCTTCGAATTGCAGCGAAGCTAATTCGGGGCGCACCGTCAACTCCTGAGCCAACTCCGCCGTGCGGGTCTTCACCAACCGCACGCCCTGGACCACTTCCACTTCGCCCAGACGGTGGGCCAGATCCTCCAGAAGCTGACGCAAGGTCTGAGGCAGGTTTGCGCCCCCTTCCTCCAGGCGCTGGCGAATCTCATCCAGGCTCACGCCCGCATCCAGCGCGCGAATGAGCGTATCGGCGCCCAGGCGCAGGTTCAACATGGCGTCCATGGCTTCCACTTCGCCGATCTGCGCCAACAGCAGCAGGCGATGGGGATTCTGACCCATGGGCGTGAGCAGTTCGAGATTGGGCTGGATCACCAGCGGCTGATCCACCATGAAGGGCATCCAGTGGGCCTCGGTGCCCCGGCTATCCCGCAGCAGGTATTCCCGCGCCAGGGCTTCGCCGTGAGCCGTGAGCGACAGATGCTGGCCTTCGGCGTCCATGGCGACGAGGCCCATGCGACGGAGGAAGGGCAGAAACACCTCGCGGGTGCGCTTTTCGTCAATGGGTTGCAGCGTGGCGAGGAAGGTCAGGAAGGGTTGCACCGCGAGGATCTGGCCCTGGCGCTCCAGCAGATGGCGCATGAGGAAGGCGCGATCCTCCGCCGGGGGCAGGTTCCAGAGTTTGAGATCGTCCTCCAACAATTTGGCAAAGGCCCGCTCCGCCACCCAGCGACTGGGGTGATCCAGCACGGCGGGCAACAGCGTGTTCACGCGGCCTTCGCGATCCCAAAGAAAACCCAAACGATGCAGCAGCGCGAAGGCCAAGGTGGCATCGCGTTCTTCTTCCAGAAGACCATTGCGATTGAGGATCTGGCCCAGCTCCTTTTTCGCAGGCAAGCCGCCCTTCAGCACCCGGATGCCGCCCATGCAGCGCAGCAGCACCGACGTGAGCGCCAGCGCGAACCCGTGACTGGGCGCGGGTTCCAGCACCACATCGTCTTCGCCCTGGAAGGTCAACGCGCCTTCGTCGAAATCAGCCAGGGCATCCGTGACGGATTCCACCACGGTCCACTGCGTACCATCAGGCAGAATCAGACCGCGCTCCGAAAGCGACTCCACCGTGTGGGACGGCGGCTGAAGGCCTTCTTCCGCCAAGCGCTTGAGGGCTTTCAGATGATCGCCATCGAGATCGGCCAGCGTGTTGGCGAGGCGCTTATGGTCTTCCAGATGAAAGACCATGGTCTTGAGCAGACGCACGCGACCTTCGGGGCCATCCTCCCAGAATTGAGGCAGGGGCAGGCGACGCATTTGACAGATGGTGCGGAGCTGGTCATCGGTGCAACGGGACAACAACTGATAGTGGGTCTGAGCCATGAAACCTCACTCGCCATGGGCATTCACGCGCAGATGAAAGCGCGTACATGGGATCGATCAGGATCTCATGGAAAGCATTGAAACTCAAGGCAAATTCCTGAGAGTTATGCAAGACGATGCAGCGTTTGACCCTGCTCCTTTCAGGCCCTAGGCTCAAGGGTTCAGGTGACCCGTTGATCGCCCTTCGTCCCGACAATCCCCTCATCGTCCAGAGCGACCGCACACTGCTGCTGGAAGTGGCGCACCCGGCCTTCGAGCAGGTGCGGGATGAACTGGCGCGCTTCGCGGAACTGGTCAAAAGCCCCGAGCACATTCACACCTACCGCATCACGCCGCTTTCGCTGTGGAACGCCTCGGCTTCAGGCGTCACCTGCGACGAGATGCTCGACGCGTTGGAGCGTTGGACGAAGTATCCCGTGCCCCAGAACCTCATCCAGGAAATCAAGGATCACGGAACGCGCTATGGCCGCTTGAAGCTGGTGCGGCGGGGCGAGCGACTGGCTCTGGAAACCGAGGATCGCGGCCTGTTCTGGGAAGTGTCCAATCAGAAATCCATGCAGGAGCTGCTGGCGGAGCCGTACGCCGATCAGCGCGGCATCTACCTGCTCGACGGCATGCGCGGCGAGGCCAAGCTCCAGCTCATTCGCCTGGGCCATCCCGTGCAGGACATGGCGGGCTACAAGGATGGCGACCCGCTTCCCTTCCAGCTTCGGGAATCCCTCGCGCAAAGCGGCCAGCGCTTCGGGCTGCGCTCGTATCAGAAGGCCGCGGCGGATGTGTTTCACGCGGGCGGCGGTCCCGAAGGCGGTGCGGGCGTGCTGGTTTTGCCCTGCGGCGCGGGCAAAACCGTCATCGGCATGGCCTGCATGGCCAAGCTGCAAACGCACACGCTGGTGCTCACCACCAACGTCACCGCCGTGAAGCAGTGGAAACAGGAGCTGCTCGACAAGACCACCCTCACCGAAGATCAGATCGGCCTCTACACGGGCGACACCAAGGAAATCAAACCCGTCACCATCGCCACGTACCAGATCCTCACCTACCGCAAAAGCAAGGAAACCCCCTTCGAACATTTCAAGCTTTTCGAAGCGGCCAACTGGGGGCTGGTGATCCACGACGAAGTGCACATGCTGCCCGCGCCTGTGTTCCGCGCCGTGGCGGAGCTGCAAGCCAAGCGCCGCCTGGGCCTCACGGCCACCCTGGTGCGCGAGGACGGCAAGGAAGAAGATGTGTTCTCGCTCATCGGCCCCAAGCGTGTGGACGTGCCCTGGAAGACGCTGGAAAAGGAAGGCTTCATCGCCACGGCCCACTGCCTGGAGATCCGGGTGCCCCTGCCCACCGACGAGCGCATGGCCTATGCCGTGGGCAACAACCGAGCGCGTTTCCGCATCGCCAGCGAGAACAGCCTGAAGCTTTTGGTGGTCGATGAGCTGCTGAAGGGCCATCCCGACGATTCCGTGCTCATCATCGGCCAGTATCTCGAGCAGCTTCGCATCCTGGGCCAGCGCCTCAAGGCGCCGGTACTCACGGGCCAAACGCCGGAAAAGGAGCGGGAGCGGCTTTTCGCGGAATTTCGAAGCGGCGCGCTGAAAGTGCTGATCGTGAGCAAAGTGGCCAACTTCGCCATCGATCTGCCCGACGCCAGCGTGGCCATTCAGGTGAGCGGCACCTTCGGATCGCGGCAGGAAGAGGCCCAGCGGCTGGGGCGCATCCTGCGCCCCAAGGGAAATCGCAACGTGTCGTACTTCTACAGCCTCATCAGCCGCGACACCAACGAACAGGAATTCGCCCGCAATCGCCAGCTTTTCCTCACGGAACAGGGCTACCGCTACCTCATCGAAAGCCGCCATTTCGAAGAAAGCGGCCTCCTCAACGAGCCCCAGGTTTGGCCGCAACTACTGGAAGAAACCCGCTGACAGTGCATTCATAACGGAGATCCCATGCGTCGCGCTCTCGTCTATCTGCTCACCCTGACCGCGCCGCTGCTGCCCTGCACCAACGTGCTGGTGACGAAGGGCGCCACCAAGCACGGCGCGACGCTGCTCAGCTACACGGACGACAGCCATCGACGCTATGGCGAATTGGCCTTCAGGCCTCGCATGCAACATGCGCCAGGCACGCTGCGCGATGTGATCGATTGGGGCGATGGGCGTTTTCGGGGGCGCATTCCCGAACCCGCGGAAACCTATCGGCGCATCGGCAACATGAACGAATTCCAGGTAGCCATCGGCGAAACCACATTTGGCGGGCGCAAAGAACTGCATGGCAGCGGCATGCTGGATTACGGCAGCCTCATCTACCTCGCCTTGGAGCGCGCCAAAACCGCCCGCGAAGCCATCGGAGTCATCACGAGCCTGGTGAAGGAATTCGGCTATGGGTCCGACGGCGAAAGCCTTTCCATCTGCGATCCCAACGAAGCCTGGATCCTGGAAATCATGGGCAAAGGCAAGGAGGACAAAGGCGCGGTATGGGTGGCGGTGAAGCTACCCGATGGGGTCATGAGCGCCCACGCCAACCAGGCGCGCATTCGTCAATTCCCTTTGAACGATCCCAAGAATTGCCTCTATAGTCCCGATGTCATTGCGTTTGCGCGAAGCAGGAACCTGTTCAAAGGCGATGACAAGGCTTTCAGTTTTTGTGAAACCTACGCCCCCTGGACCTTTTCAGGACTACGGGCCTGCGAAGCGCGGGTGTGGAGCGTCTTCCGCCGATCCGCGCCCAGCCTCAATCTCAGCGCCGATTTCGTGCGGGGCGATGTCAAAGCGCAACCGCTCCCCCTGTGGATCAAGCCCGATCGCAAGCTCGACACCCGCGACGTGATGGAATTGATGCGCGATCACTTCGAGGGCACCGAATTCGACATGACCCAGGATGTGGGCGCCGGGCCCTTCCAGTGCCCGTACCGCTGGCGCCCCATGACCTTCAAGGTGGATGGCCAGGACTATGTTCACGAGCGCGCCATCTCCACGCAGCAGACGGCGTGGTCCTTCGTGGCGGAACTGCGCAGCCACCTTCCCAACCCCATCGGCGGCGTGTTCTGGTTCGGCATGGATGACACCTACAGCACCTGCTACGTGCCACTCTACGCAGGCCTCCAAAGCCCCCCGCCCAGTTGGCGCGAAGGGCAGGGAAGCTGGAACGCCTTCAGCTGGGACAGCGCATTCTGGGTGTTCAACTTCGTCTCGAATTATGCGTACAGCCGCTACTCCGACATGATCCAAGACATTCAGCAGGTGCAGCGAGAGCTGGAAGGCCGTGCCTTTTCGCACCAGGAAGAAATCGAGCAGCAGGCGCTCACGCTCTATCGACAAAGCCCCCAGGAGGCCCATGCCTTCCTCACGCGCTATTCCATCGATACCGCCGAAACCACGGTGGTGCGCTGGCGCCGCCTGGGCGAATTCCTCATCTGGAAATACCTGGACGGCAACGTGCGCGATGCCCAGGGCCACGTGACGCATCCGCCTTATCGCCCCGAATGGCAGCGCCGCATCGTCCAGGAAAAGGGCGAATCCATTCGGGTGCCGAAAAAGAGTGAACCCTGAATCCGCTTGATCCAGAATGGAGGTCCCTTTCCATAGGAGCGACACATGGGTCTACTGGATCTCGCAGGTTCCCTTCTTGGCGGCGGCAACAATCAACAGGGCGGCATGATGAACCTGGTCATGGGCCTCATCCAGCAGCAGGGAGGTCTTGAAGGCCTTCTCGGCAAGCTTCAGCAGAGCGGCCTGGGCGAACATGCGGCCTCCTGGGTCGGCACGGGCGAGAACATGCCCATCAACGCCGATCAGATCACCAACCTGCTGGGCAGCGATCAGCTCAAGAACCTCGCTGCGCAGATGGGCCTAGGCCACGAAGAGGCCGCTGGCGGTCTCGCCAATCTTCTTCCCCAGGTGGTGAACCACCTGACTCCCGATGGCCAAGTGCCGTCCGGTGACATGGATTTCGGCGGATTGCTGAAAGGGCTCATGCAGTAACCGGCACCATTCGATGTCATGAAGCGCAGGGGCCTCACGGCCCCTGCGTCGCATCAACCGTTTTCACCGGTTCATACGGAATTCACGCTGTGACTCTCTCAACCGATAACGCTAAAGAGCCTTTGGCTGGTGAGGAGGGAACATAAACGTGAGCCTGCTGACAAAAATGGGAACGTTTGGTAAGAAACTTCGATTACGGCTCAAACTGCTCCTTACCTTCACGCCCGTGATGGCGTTCATGGTGGGATGGTGGGCCCTGGCGCTGCTGGGCAAGTGCGAACTTTCGCGCCCCCTTCTCCTGTTCACCTCGGCCGCCGGCCTGTCCATGGTGCTGGGATTGCTGGTAGTGGCCGATCTCAAGAAATCCCTGATCGATCTGGGCGAGCTCATGGAGAGCCTGGAGACACTTCGGGAGTTCCCATGGCAGGACGAAGTGGGGGATGTGGCACGCTCCATCGGCGTTTATCAGAAGCGAATGAATCGATCATTGAGAATAGTTCAGAAATCCAGCGCGAAGACGGCCACGTTGGTTTCAAATCTCGTCAATCGCATGGATGAGATCAAGAGCGCCACAAGCCAAGTGGCCAAGGGCAGCGAGAGCCAGCGAGACGCCACCGAACAAGCCTCCGCCGCCATCCACCAGCTATCCGCCTCCATCGAGGAGGTTTCTCGTACCGTCCAGGCTGCCTCCGGCGGTGCCCATTCCACTCTGCTTCAGGCCGAACAGGGCGCCACCTTTGGTCGCGAAACCGCCCAGGCCATGACCGAAATCCAGGAGGCTACGCATCGCATTGTCTCCGCCGTTCAGGTCATCCAGGAAATC
>JAJTBC010000232.1 GCA_021287085.1 Bacillota bacterium
GTCGCCGCGCCGCACCTGGTAGTGGCTGGGACACGATTCGTCGCCCTGGCGCCAGAAGGCCTCCACGATGCCCGAATACAGATGGAGGCGCCCTCGCTCCGAGCGCCACGTCACCCGTGTGCCTGGCGGAAAAGGCTCTCCCACGTTGCGGGGTTTGAGGCGCCCCTTGAAACTGTCCGTCTCCGGCCCGAAGAGCCGCTGCACCGCCGGAGCGATGATGCGCCGCCGTTCTTCCTTGGAAATGGCCTGTTCGGGGGTGGGTTTATCCATGGGGCCTGATATCTCCATGCCAGGCCGAAAGCATAACCCTGATCGCCGAAGCTGGCGAGGCCAGCGCAACCAAACCGGCATCATGATTGGCTTGCGCTACCTGGCACGTCCATGCAGGTTCGGGGAAGAGCCTGTCTCTGATCCGATTTTTCTGGAGGCGTTTGAAAAAGGAATCGCCGCGACGGTGCGGCATTGGCGCGGAGGTCATGGATCATTGGGATGGCGAAGGCGTGGTCGCCGAGGCTTCCCACTGACGCCAATACCTCAACTCCATGGGAGACAAAGTTCTTTTGATGTTTGATTGTTTCAATTCACCACGGAGACACCGAGATCACGGAGGGAAAAACACGGAGGAGAGCACTGAGAAAAGCTGTCTCCGTTCTTATCCTGTTCATCCTGCCATCCTGTTTTGATATAACCTTTAAATCCATTTTTGTTTCCGAGCGGTCTCCTGCAACAGGCTTTGGGAGCAGGATCTGGCCCTATAGGCGCGGTCTCTCGTAAAGGGTCCAGCGGGCCCTGAATGGCGTGGCGTTTTCTTGTGGGGCCATGGGGGTATGGAGGTTGCCCAGCAGGGCGTGGGTCCAAGGCCGACGGTGGGCGAGGGAAGGCAGCAAGTCGGCCGGGTCGCGGGTGGCGTGGGGAAGGCAGGCCAGATGCACGAGTCCGGGGAGTGTCTGGGCGGCTGCGGGACCAATCAGGGTGGGTTGGCTGTTGAGGAACTGGAAGGGCATGGGAAGCTCCAGGGCTCCGAACAGTTCCGCCAAGCATTCTTGGATTTCCGGTCCTGCCAACGTCGGGTTGTGCCACAGCATGGCCAATGTCGGGGCCTCTGGCTCCACCTCCAGGCAGCGCCAGCCTTCAAGAGCGGTCGCCAGGGTGAATTGGGTGGTGATCCCGGCCCGGCGAAGGATCGGCCCGCACTGGGCGCGCGCGAAGGCGGGAATGTCGCCAACGCTCAATTCCCGCGTGTGTTCGATCAGGGGGAGCCAGGGTTTCAGCATGGTTCCACCACCCAGGACGCGAGGCCGCCGCCGAAGCCTTGCAGGTTGAAAAGCACAGGACCTCGTTCCCAAGGCATGGGCGCTGCCAAGGGGATCAATCCCAATGCGTCGTCGCGCGTTGAGAAGCCTGCGGTGGGAGGAAGCCAGCGAGCCTCGGCGCAGAAACGCAGGGCAGCCAGTTCCGCCACACCGCTGGCGCCCAGGGTATGGCCCAGGGCGGCCTTCATGGAAAAGATCGCCGGAAGCCGTGTCCCGAAGATCTGTCGAAGGGCGCGAGCCTCGATGGCATCAGCGCCAGGCGAGCCGCTGGCCTGAGCTTTCACGGCCAGGAGGTCGTTGGGGTGAAGCCGGGCCTGGCCTATGGCCTCGGCCATGACAGCGGCAATGGTGGAGCCATCTTCCGAATGCCCTGTGAGGTTGCCTGTATCCAGAGCCAGGGCCGGGAGATGGATGCGAAAGGCCGAAGGCCGCGCCTGGAGACGCACCGCAGCGATGGCCTCGCCCAGCACCATGCCGTTCCGATTCAGGTCCAAGGGGCGACTGTGATCGGGCGCCAGCAGACGCAATGAGGAAAAGCCGGCCAAGGCCAGACGATTGAACACCTCGACGCCGATCACCAGGGCTTCTTCAGTGGCTCCGGTGGCGATGAGGCGTGCGGCGGCATCGAGGGCATGGGCCGAGGAAAGACATGCGGAGGAAAAGGTCCAGCCTGTGTTGCGCAGGCCCCAGGCTTGGCGAATTCGTTCATCGAGATCATCCACCGGCAGGTGTTCTGGCGCCAGAGGCCACGGTAGGCCTTCGATGAGGCCGATCACCAGACTCGAACTGCCCAGGCACAGCGGCGCTTCCGCAGGCAAGGTTGCCAGATCGAGGGTGGCTGCCACGGCCCTGAGTCCCGTTTCCAGGCGGCCCTGGAACGCCTGTTCTGGCGGCGCCGCGAAAGCATAAGGCACCTGCTGGCCCAGGAGTTCTGCGCGAGCGATGGAAGGTCGCGCCTCCTCAAGAACCTCGCGCACTGCCTCAGGAGTGGCGCCCGCTGCGCACCAAAGGCCAGCGTGGGAAAGATAGACGGGGCGCATCAGGGTTTGGCGAGATGGCGTTCCAGGGCTTGCACCAACGTGCCCACGGAGGCCAGAACGCGCCGGGTTTCCTTGCTGTCTGTCAGGCGCAGGCCCCATCGCTTCTGAATGGCCATGGATACTTGCAGGGCATCGAGGGAATCCAGGGCCAGCCGGGTATCCGAACCGAACAGAGGCTCCTCGTCGCTGATGGAGGTCGGGTCTGCCTCCTTTTGGCAGCTTTGGACGATCAGACGTTTTACGTCCAAGGCCAGGCTTGAGTTCATGAGCGACTCCGATGGGCGATCCAGGCGGCCAGGGTCAAGGCCACGGTTCCGAAAAGGAGCAGTCGCGTCAATTCCGGGGCGATTCGAGAAAGTTCCGCGCTCCGCAGCAGCACGGCGTGAAAGGCGTCCAGTCCCCAAGCCATGGGCGAGACCTGGGTAAGGGCCTGCATCTTGGAAGGCATCACGAAACGCGGCACCATGATGCCCCCCAGGGCGGCCATCAGGATGTTGCCAACGCCGCCCAGGATGGTGGCCTGCTCCTGGGTTCGCACGAGGGTGGCCACCAGCAATGCCCAGGATACGGCGGCGAAGGAAACGCACAGCACTACGCCCAGCAGTGGCAGCCAGGTGGCCACAGGGAGGCGGAGGGCCTCTCCGCCCAGCAGCGGTACGCCCCAAAGGCCCACGGCC
>JAJTBC010000328.1 GCA_021287085.1 Bacillota bacterium
CACGGTGGAGGGCGATTGAGATTGCAAAGTCGCAGCCTCTTCGGGGCGCAGGCCGAAACCGGCGCGGCGACCGAGGTGCTGCACATCCGCCAGAGTCCATGCCGTGACAGAAGAAAGATCAGCCATGGGAACCTCGCTTTCAGGCCATGGAGTGCAGACCGATGAGATTGCCTTCAGTATCGTTCACCAAGGCAATAAAGCCATAGGGTCCGATGGACATTTTTTCGCGGTGGAGCTGACCTCCGGCCTCCTGGGCGCGCGCAGCTTCCACGGCGCAATCTTCGCAGTGGAAGTACACCAAGGTGCCGCCGCAACCGGAAGGAACGCCCTCAAAGCGGACCAGCGCGCCGCCCGATCCCATGTGGGTGGCTTCCCCAGGGAAGGCCCACATCTCCAGCGTGCTTTCACCGGGCGGTCCCAGCGGCTGAAGCTTCAGCCCCAGCATGGCTTCGTAGAAGGCCTTGGCCCTCGCCATGTCCTGCACATAGATCTCGAACCACACCACGGGGTTGTGCTGCATGGGAACTCCTTGGACAGGTGGAGTGTGAGCGTGGATCCGAGGCGGCCTTTTGTCAATGGAGCCTGCCTAGGGGCACAAGGTTGAGCCACTTTGGTGGAGATTGCCCGAAGGCAGAGGGCTAGTCCTCGATCAGCACCATGCTCTCGCTGCCATCGAGCCGTTCCAGCATCCGATCCAGCAGTTCCTCCCGGCGCAGCCAGAATAGCCCTGGTAGGACGCGCTCCTGGGGCTTGTCGAAGGGGAAGAGGCTCTGGCGCAGGCGCTCAGGTTCCTGTCCCAGGCGGCGCTGCGCTTCATCCCGACGCAGACGGTGATCCAATCGGGCGAGGCGGTGACGGGCTCGGGCCAGCTCCTGGGCGAAGCGGGCCTGCAGGGGCGCGCTCCAGCCTTCGTGAGCCTCTCCTCCCAGCACCCGGCTGGGCAGGGGCGGAAGGTCCGGGGCCAGGGCCGCCAATCGCCTTGCCGCAAAGGTTCAAGCCAGGACGACTGGAAGCCCTTAGGCACCACCATCACGCTGGGCCGAGGCACGATGGCGGGCGGCTCCAGGCCCACCCGTTCCCATAGCGGCTCCGCGAGCCGCCAGTAGGCCCGCTCGGCGGGTCCTAGAACGACGTGGGAAGGCTTCAGCATGCGGGTTTGCATCAAAGGACGCAGGGCCGCCCCAGGGCTTAGCCAATGGCCCGATGGGCAGGGCTCGCCGGGGGCCAGGGGCCGCCGTCGTCCGTTTCCCGGATGCAAGCTGAACCATGCGGATTGAGTGGCCGGGTCCAGCGGGAGCGGCGCGCCTTCCAGCCGCAGGCGCTGGGCCTGGGCGAGAAGAGGCGTTTCCAGATCCAGGCTTCGCCAATGTTCCAGTTCCGCCTGCAGGGAGGCTCGTTCTTCCCAGAGCGTCGGCGAGAAAAAGCCCAGGCCGCGACGGGCCAGGGGTTCGCCCAGGCAGAGCATGTGATCCCGCAGCGTGGGCCCTTCGGGTGCTGGCAGAGCTCCCCACAGGTGCTCTGCTTCCCGCTGATGGTCGGCGGTCCAGGGCAGCCAGCCCGTGGCGGTGCCGGGGGCCGCGTGGAACTGAAAGCGATGCCTGCGGAGGCGATCTCCTTCCAACGCCACGGTGGAAGCCACCTCCGCCTGATCGTGATCCTCGTCGGCCATCCAGTAGAGCGCCTGGCCGCCCAGGCTTCGGGCCACCGCCAGCGCCGTCAGGGCCTTCACCACCGACAGCGCCGGGGTCCATCCCACTCCGATCTGCTGGCCCGTGACCACCACGGGAGGCCGTGTTTCCATGGGCCAAGCCTAGCAGCATCGCTGGGGCTGAATACGGAGGGCGCCGATCCTGCGGCCCTCCGTGTTCGGTGCATTCCTATTTCAAGCGGAAGTTCAGCACGAGCCGGAACTGCGCCTGCACGGGCTGGCCGTTCATGAGCGCGGGTTCGAATCGCCACAGGCGGGCCACTCGCAGGGCTTCCTGTTCCAGGCTCGGATGGGGCGAGGATAGGGCCTTGATGCTCGTGGGCACGCCTTGTTCGTTGATCACCATGAGCAGCTGCACTTCCCCTTGGATATGGGCGGCCTTGGCCATGGAGGGATAGATGGGATCCACTCGGGTGGCGACCCGCATCTGGCGGAAATCGAAGGCCACCACGCTGGAGGCATGCTCCACCGGGGCCCCTTGCACGGGCAAACCCGTGCCGGGCGTGGGAACGGCAATTCCAGCAGGATCGCCGCCCTGGGCGGAATCCATGGCGCGGGACTTGGTGGGCACGGTGGTGGGAACGATGACCGGAACCTCTGTGGTCTCGGTGGGGGGCTTCCAGTTGGCATCCCGCTGAGGGGCGTTCTTCAGCATGGGAGCCAAGGCCCGCACGGGAGGAGGCGGATCCGGGCGCAGATGCACCGAGGGGAACTCGGTGGGGTCCTGGATCAGCATGTCGTGAGCGGAGCCGAAGAGGGGTGGCGGCGTCTTGACCTGCAGGCGCGGCGCGAGGAACACCGCGGCCGCGCAGCCCGCATAGGCCACGCAGGCCCCCAGGAAGCTGAGAGCACGGGGTCTGGGAGCCGCCATGGCCAGCACGGCGTTGGGGGTGAGGGTGGGGGGCAGGGCCTCCACAGGCCGCAGGCCGCCCGGAGTGAAAGCGCGGGACATCATGGGAACCTCCAGATGGAAAAAGGGATGCTGCACCCCCAGGTATCGGCCTGGAAACGCCAGCGTCAAGGGCTTCCGAGAGATGTTACGCAGACATGGCTCTGGCGCGGGTTTCCCACGGATTTGTCATGGTTTTGAGGGAGCCGTCTCCACATCACGCCTCCCGTGGATCGTCGTCCTGCGCGCTTTCCCTCGCGGCGATGCGTTGTTCTTCGCGTTTCCTTTGTCACGCCAACATGCGATGCAGCACCTCGTAGCTGCCAAGGCGGCCGCCCAGCTCATCCAGGAGCCGCTGGCGCAGCAGTTGGGTCACGGTGCGAGCGGCTTCGGTTCCTTCGGCATCCGGTGCGGCTTCCGCCGAGGCCAGGCGCAGGGCTTTCAAGTGTTCCCTTACGCCGGGTGGAAACGCTTCTTCGGGATCCATGGGCGTGCAAGCGGAGCAGCGCCAGCCGGAATCGGAGGAGAGCATCACCAGCGGCGTATCGTCCCTTCCGCAATGGCCGCAAAGGCGGGGATGAGGCAGTACGCCAAGGCAATGCAGCAGCCAATGCTCGGCATAGGCCAGCACGTTCATGGCACGGTCAGGCTGGGTTTTCAAGGTGCGGGCGCAGGCCGAAAGCAATCGGAACAGCCGATCGTCTTCGGTGCCTTCCCTCGCCACGCGATCGAAAAGATCCGCCAAACAGGCCACCACCAGGTTCGAGGCGAGATGCCCCAGCGTGAGAGGCGAGTGCTGAAGCTCGCAGCGCGTGATGCGGCGCACTTCCACCTGTTCCTTCCCGAAAAAGCTCACCCTCACAAGGCCCAGGGGCTCGAAGGCCGAAACCCATTTGGCGGTGGGCTTCTTCGCGCCTTTGGCCAGTCCCACCAGCCGTTCGCCGTGTTCCGTGAGAAAGGACACGATGAGCCCGCCCTCCTGAAAGGGCGTGGGCCGCAGCACGATGGCTCCGTGGGTACGGATCATGGACATGGGTACCAGTGTGGAGGAAGGGGGCCTTTGTGGGAAACCGGGCGCGGCAACCCGTCCTAAAGTGGAAGTCGGAGCCACGCATGATTCGGGCGATGATCGTAGTGCTGTTGGGATTGGGTTCGCTGTGGAGCCAGGAGGCGGTGCGCTTCCGGCTTTGGCTGGGCGGGCGCGAGGCGGGCGGACGCGAGGTGCGGGTTTCGCAGGAGGGCGGGCGTCTGCGCGTGGAAAGCCAGGAATGGATGCGGGTGGAGCGGTTGGGGCAACCCGTGGAGCAGAACCTTCGCCAGACCGCGTGGCGCGCCAGCGATGGCGCCGTGGAGTTCCAGTGGTCCGTGAAGCTGGCCCAGGAACCCATGCAGGGTCGCGCCTTCTGGAATCCCGCCGCGCCTCGAACGCTTCAACTGAAATCCGAGGGACTTTCCGAACAACAGATCGCCTTGCCTGAGGACACGCTGCTCTGGCCGGGGGATGTGGACGCGCGCTGCAAGGAAGCCGCCCGGAAACGGGTCGCGTTGCGCTTTCGCAGCTACACGCCCTTCATGCAGCAGATCGAAGAGCTGGATCTGACGTGCGCAGGCCCGGACCCTTTGCCGGGCTTCCCCGATGCCGTGCGATTCCAGGGCACCTCCCGGCAGGGAACCATGGCTTCAGAACTGGCGCTGTGGGTTTCTCCCACCGTTGGCGAACTGAAGCAGATCGAGGTGATGGCGGGCCTCACGCTGCACATGCAGCGGGCGGAACTGCCTCCGCCGCGGATTCAGGAAGAAGGATTCTTCGCACGCACCTTGACCCCGCTTCCGCCGCATCCCTTCCTGCCATGGCTGCGGGAAGCGGCCCTGGAATGGCGCGGCGAAGGCGAGCAGCGCCTCCCCGAAGATCCCCAGCAGCGCCGCATCGGCGTCAACCGTTACGCCGTGCAGCGAGCCGCAGAACCTTCGGAGGAGGAACAGCTCGAGAAGCCCATCCAGGGCGAAGCCTCAGCCCAGGATGCGCCCTACCTAGCGGCCACGCCATTGGTGGCCTACCGTGATCCGGTATTCGAGGGATTGGTGGCGCGGCTCAGGCCCGATCCGCTGGCCACCCGCTGGCAACTGGCCAAGGCCGTGAACCGCTTCGTGTTCGAATGGATCGCCGAAAAGGATTTTTCGGTGGGCTTTGCCTCCGCTTCGGAGGTGGCGCGGCGTCCCAGAGGCGATTGCACGGAACACGGCGTCCTGGCGGTGGCGCTGCTGCGCCGCCTCGGCGTTCCTGCGCGTGGCGCCATGGGATGGGTGGGAGCGGATTCCACCTTCGGCATGCATTTCTGGGTGGAAGTGCGACTGCGGGATCGCTGGGTGCCCGTGGATCCCACCTTCGACGAAGCGCCGGCCTCAGCCTTCCGCCTGAAACTGAGCGATACCGATCTGGCGGATCTGGGCAGCCTGGGGTGGGATTCGCTGGCCGTGCGCATGGTGGGCGGCGGGTGGCGGCCCTTTGGATCCTGGAGCCAGACCCTTCGCCTCCAGGGAGAGCAGGTGCAAGCTCCCGGCGGGGAAAAGCTCAGCCTGTCCGGGGCGCGCTGGTCCCTGGAGGGCGGCTTCCTGAGGCTGCACGGGAAGGGTATTCATCGCGTGGAGGCCGTGTCGCGGCCTACGGAAGAGGCTCTGCGCGGGGCGCAGATCGCCGAGAATCCAACCCTGGGGCGGCGGGGCTGGTGGCGCGCCGATCTGCAATGCCTGTTCCTGAGGCTGGATGAAAGCCACTGGATTCGCGTTTCTTCCGTGAATCAGGCCCAGGCGCTGGACCTGCTGGAGCGGCTCCAGTGGGCGGCCAAGTAGCCCAGGATCAGGTCAAGGCAGCGTCAGATCATCGTCGGCCAGCGCCTTGGCGGTCTGGGCCTGGCGGTAGCCCAGGTAGCTCGTGCGCAGGGCAGGATCGCCCAGGGAGAGGATGGAGGCCGCCAGCAGGGCCGCATTGATGGCCCCGGCCTTGCCGATGGCCAAGGTGCCCACGGGAATGCCTGCGGGCATCTGCGCCGTGGAGAGCAGGGCGTCCATGCCTTCCGTGGCCCAGCCTTTCATGGGCACGCCCAGCACCGGCAGATGGGTCTTGCTGGCGCAGACTCCCGCCAGATGCGCCGCGCCGCCCGCCGCCGCGATGATGACCTTCATGCCGCGCTCCTCCGCGCCCTGGCAGAACGCCACCACTTTTTCCGGCGTGCGGTGGGCGCTGGCCACGTGCGCCACGTAGGGAATGCCCAGCGCCTTGAGCGTGAGCGCCGTGTGCTGCATGGTGTCCCAATCCGACTTGGACCCCATGAGAACCCCAACCAACGGTGTGCTATCCATGTTTCCCCCTGATGCTTCAAGCTACAGCGAGGGGCGGGGAAAAAGGAAGAGCGTCGGGAGGCATCCTCGCTACGCCAGGAACCTGTTCTTGTGAGATTTTCCGATGCAGGCGCATTCCTTCGTTGCCATGAAGCCCGCCTTCGGGTGTGCTGGAATCGGAGGCGGGCGTGGGAACAGTGCTGAAATCGGTGGTCGTGGTGGGCGGCGGCGCGGCAGGCTTGGCTGCGGCGTGGCGGGCCGCCAGCCTGGGCCATTCCGTGACCCTTCTGGAGGCCAACGGACGCCTGGGGGTGAAGCTCCGCATCAGCGGAGGCGGCAAATGCAACGTCACGCACGAGGGCGCGCCCAAGGCCTTGCTGGCGGCCTTTCCGACCGATCAGGCGCGCTTTCTTCGTCCGGCCTTCCATGGTTTCACCAGCGAGGATCTGCGGGAACTGTTGAGGCAGCGGGGCGTGGAGACCTACGTTCGGGAGAATGGGCGCGTCTTCCCCTTGGATCTCCCTGGCTCGGCGGCGGCAGTGGTGGCGGCCTGGGAAGGGCTGGTGCGGGAAGCGGGCGTTGTCGTGCGGTCCCAGGCCAGGGCGATGGATCTGGTCGGGGATGCGCCTCGGGTGGAGGCGGTGGTGCTGGAGAGCGGCCAATGGGTGCGCGGAGAACAATTCATCCTGGCGGTGGGCGGGGCCAGCTATCCCGAAACGGGCACCCGGGGCGAGTGGCTGGGACGCCTGGAAAAGCGCGGCGTGGCGGTGCGGCCCTGGAGACCCGCCCTGGCGCCCATTCCCCTGGAGCGACCCAGGCCCCAGTGGTCGGGCGTGGCCTTGCGCGAGGGGGCGATGCATCTGTGGGAAGGGCGGGGCGGCCGTCGTCTTGGGCGCTTTCCCGGGGATCTCCTGTTCACCTCCGCAGGCCTTTCAGGCCCCGCCGCGCTGGAAGGCAGCGAAGCCACGGAAACAGCCCGCCGCCAAGGCGCGGCATGGCTAACCTACGCGTTCACGGAACTGGACGAGGCGAGCCTGGACGGGGAGCTTCAGCGGTTCCAAGGGGCCCATCCCCACACGGCGGCCCGCACTTGGTTACAACGGTGGATGCCGGAGCGAGTGGCGGCCGCCATGGTGGAAGAGGCTTCCCTTGCCGCCGATCAGCGCATGAAGGAT
>JAJTBC010000237.1 GCA_021287085.1 Bacillota bacterium
AATTTCCTCAAGCTGCGAGCCAAGGCGGAGCGCCTGATCCATCAGGTGGATTACCTCGATGAGCGGCTTCAGATCGTGGACCACGATCGTCGCGGCCTCTATATCCAGATCCGCAGCCTGCCTCCCTACAAGGACGATACTCAGATCCAGTTCAACGAGATCTCCCTCACCAAGGACAAGGTGGGCATCAAGCGCATCGCCTTCAATCGCAAGGATGAGCGCAAACGGGAAGTGCCCCTCGATCTTTCCGAAGAGGTGTTCCGTCGCCTGCTGGAGGATGTCCGACGGGTGTTTTCCGAAGCGTGAAAGCTGGGCACATCAGCCGCAAAAAGAGCGGCGCGACAGCTTGCCCATCCTGCCTCCGCCAAAAGCGCCCCGTGGCTGCAACGCTTGGGGCTCCTTGGCTATTTCACGGGGATGAACACCAAGCCCCCGTTGGGCGCCGAGAATGCGGCGCGGTCCTCCAGGATGCCGAGGAGCACGTAGTCCTCGGTGAGACCTGTGGGAAGGAATTCCACGCTGGAGGCGGAACCGTCCATGCGCGCCACCAGCAGGCCCTGCATTCCCAGGCCGGGAAGGGTGGAGGCGGGCACCGCGTTGTAGGCGAGGTTGGTGCCCCAGCGCCAGACCAGAGGGCCGCGGGGCTTGGGGTTCGGTGCGATGCGAGGCGGCGTCTTCTCCTGGTAGGTAAACATCATCTCCCCCATCAGCGTGCCTTTCTTGCCATCGAGGGATTGCAGCGTGAAGACGCTGTCGCCCGTCACCATGATGTGTCCGTCGTCGTTGCGGAGAATTCGGAACGGAGTGTGCGTGGTGAGGGTCTCCTTCTTGGGTTTGGCACCGTAGCTCCAAACCACGCCTCCGTTGCGGATGTCGCGACGCTCCACGTAGGGAGTGGTGGTCCGGTACACCAGGGCCATGCCATCGGGGGGAATGAAATCCACGTCAGCCACTTCTGCGGGCAACGACACGGTGCGTTTCACGGCACCCTTTTTGTCGAGCTGTTTCATGACGTTTCCTGCCATTACCCAGATGCGGTCGTCATCCACGAGCCAGCGCTCGGGGATCAACTCGGCCTTGGAAATGTCCAATTGATCCGTGGCCCCGATGTTCCGAGTCCAGGTGACGAGGGAGCGCGTGGGAGCATCGAAAAACGTCGCGGTGCCAACGGGATCGAAGCGAGCCCAGCCCTTGGCCTGGGTCACGGCATCCCAGTTCTGGGCGTGAAGCCCCGGCGCGGCCAACGCCAGGATCAGGGCTGCATAGAGACGAAACCTAGATAGCAAGAGGGCCTCCTCGCGGAGAGGGACGGAAAAAGGAGCTTGACTCACCATATACAAAGCTTTCCCGCGAGGCAAGAAACCGATCTAAGCCCCATGATGACTGCGCCAGACTCGGGAAAAAGCCGCTAGGCCATCTTCTTCCAGAAGGTCAGGATGCGGTCCTGGAGGGCCTGAGGGCTGAGTCCCTGCTCGTCCAGAAGGCGGCGGGGATCACCGTGGGACACGATGCCATCGGGCACAGCGCATTGGAGCCAGGGGCGCACGATGCCGCGGCGACCGAGAACCTCCATCACCGCATCGCCGAAGCCGCCCTGTTCGCAACCTTCTTCCAAGGTGACGATGGCCTTGGTTCGTTCGGCCCAATGCGCGTGGAGATCCTCGTCCAGAGGCTTGATGAAGCGCGCGTTGATGACAGCGCAGCTCAGGCCTTCCCCCTTCAGGGATTCCGCCAAGGCCACGGCCGTGGGCACCATGGAGCCCACGGCCGTGAGCAGCAGGTCTTGTCCTTCCGCCAGCAGTTCGCCCTTGCCGATGAGCAAGGGTTGTACCGGATCTTCCAGCGTCACCCCCAGCGCGTTGCCGCGCGGGTAACGCAGGGCCGCCGGATGGCCGGAGTAGATGGCCGTGAGCAGCATGCGCTTCAGCTCGTTCTCGTCCTTGGGGGCCATGAGGATCATGTTCGGCATGAAGCGCAGATAGGCCAGATCGTAGAGTCCGTGATGGGTGGGGCCATCGGCGCCCACAATGCCTGCGCGATCCATGGCGAAGGTCACGGGCAGATCCTGAAGGCAGACATCGTGCAGCACCTGGTCGAAGCCGCGCTGCAGGAAGGTGCTGTAGATGGCGCATACGGGTCGCATGCCCTGGGCCGCCAGTCCTGCGGCGAAGGTGACGGCGTGCTGTTCGGCGATGCCCACGTCGAAGCAGCGTTCGGGGAGGGCCTTCTGCAGGAGATTGAGCCCGGTGCCGTCCAGCATGGCGGCGGTGACGCCCACGATGCGGTCATCCTGCTTCGCCATTTCCACCAGGGTGGTGCCGAAGATCTGCGTAAAGGAAGGCGGCGCGGGGCGCGGCGATTCCGCCTTGATCATTTCACCGGCTTCTGCGTCGAAGGCCGTGACGCCGTGCCATTTCAGGGGATCCTTTTCGGCGGGGGTGTAACCGTAGCCTTTTTGGGTCTGCACGTGTAGCAGCACCGGGCCCTCGTTCATGTGCTGTTTGGCTTCAGCCATGGCTTCCACCAAGGCGCTCATGTCGTGGCCTTTTATG
This sequence comes from Bacillota bacterium, assembly GCA_021287085.1. GTDB lineage: Bacteria > Acidobacteriota > Holophagae > Holophagales > Holophagaceae > JAYREN01. The sequence continues at coordinate 2,553 of JAJTBC010000237.1, forward strand.
GGCCCGATGTAATGGAATCCGAGATCCTCGAAAAGCAGGCCCGGTACGGCGATGCGCTTGAAGGATTCCTCGCTCCACTTGGCCGCCCTGGCCAGACGCAGGCTTACGCTCTGTACGGGAATGGCCTTGATGGCGCTTTCGATGCGATCCCGCCAGCGCTTGTAGTACTGGCCGGAAATGATCTGGTTCAGGTAGCCCTGCAGCGAACCCACGTTGGGGTTGATGCTCATGTCGTTGTCGTTGAGGATCACCAGGAACTTCTTCGTTTCCAGGAAGCCCGCTTGATTGAGGCCTTCGAAGGCCATGCCTGCGGTCATGGATCCGTCGCCGATCACGGCGATGCTCGAAAAATCCTGGTTCTGCAGATCCCGGGCCTTGGCGATGCCCAGGGCCGCAGAAATGCTGGTGCTGGCGTGGCCCGCGCCGAAATGGTCGTAGGGGCTTTCTTCGCGCTTCTGGAAGCCCGACAGGCCGTTGTGCTGGCGCAAGGTGGGGAAGCGGTCCTTGCGGCCCGTGAGGATCTTGTGGGCGTAGGCCTGGTGACCCACGTCCCAGATGAGGCGGTCGATGAGGAAATCGAAATGATGGAAGAGGGCCACCGTCAATTCCACGGTGCCGAGATTGGAGCTGAAATGGCCTCCCGTCTCGCTGATGGAATCGATCAGGAATCCGCGCACTTCCTCGGCCAGCTGCTCCAGTTGGCCCATGGAGAAATGGCGGATCTGCTGAGGGGCGGCCAGGGAATCGAGAAGAGGATAGCTGTTCACGCCGTACGCTCCGCCAGGTAGTGGGCCCATGCGATCAGCGAGCCCGGATGTGGAAGAGGCGACAGCGCCTCGATGGCCTGCTGGGTGACCTCGGCCAGTGCGCGGCGAGCTCCGTCCAACCCCATCAAACGAGGGTACGTGATCTTGCCGTGATCCTGGTCCTTCCCCACGCGCTTGCCCATGGCTTCGGTGGTGCTGGTGGCGTCGAGGATATCGTCCTGGATCTGGAAAGCCATGCCGAGAGCCGCGCCGCCGCGCCTGAGGGCCTCCCGTTGGGTGGCGTCGGCTTCGCAGGCAATGCCGCCCAGTTCCAGGGAGGCTCGCAACAAGGCTCCGGTTTTCAGGCGATGGATGCGCTGGAGATGAGGCAGATCGTAGCTTTGGCCCGATTGCGTCAGGATTTCGCCTTCCAGATCCAGGGACTGCCCGCCCACCATGCCCCGCCAGCCCGCGGCTTCCGCCAGTGCGGCGATGGCTTCCACACGGGTCTGTGGGGACAGGGAAGCGTCTTCCGCCAGAAGCTGGAAAGCCTCGGTAAGCAACCCGTCTCCGGCGAGAATGGCCTGACCTTCGCCGAACACCACGTGGCAGGTGGGTTTGCCGCGACGCAGATCATCGTTGTCCATGGCCGGAAGATCATCGTGGATCAAGGAATAGGTGTGGATGTACTCCAGCGCCAAAGCGCAGGAAAGGGCTCGTTCGGGGTGCTGGCCCAGGGCTTCGGCCGTGAGCATGCACAGCACGGGGCGCACGCGCTTGCCGCCGGCCTCCAGGCTGTAAGCCATGGCCTTGGCTACGGTTTCGTTCTGGGGCAAGCGCGCCCCCAGGCGCGGTTCCACAAGGGGCAGAAGGCGCGCCAGATCGGCCTTCACCTGGGTATCGGCTGAATGCGTCACGAGGGATCTTCCTCCAGGGGCTCGGCCCGGTATTCTCCGCCCAAGCTTTGCTTGAGCACCTCCACCCGGCGATGGGCCTCCGCCAGCTGCTGTTGGAGCACCTGGCTCAACGCCACGCCCTCCTCGAAGCGCTGCAGGGCTTCTTCCAGTCCCAATTGGCCGCCTTCGAGTTGTTGCACCAAGGCTTCCAATCGGTCGAGACCATCGTCAAAGGTCGGGGGCGGGAGAACAGACATGCTTCTGATTGTACGGTTGTACGGGAAGCTTAAGCTAATCTCGCTAGAGAAGAAGGAGGCGGCATGATTCGAGTGCTGGTGGTGGACGATAGCCGCGAGACCTGCGATCTGCTGGAATTGTTGCTCAGCAAGGAAGAAATGGGGCTGGATCTGGAGGTGGTCAAGGCCACGAAACCCGAGGAGGCCCTGGAGCTGCTCAAGACCGGCGATTTCGAGCTGATGCTCTCGGATATCAACCTGGAAGCCGCCCAGGATGGACTGGATCTGCTGCGGGCCGCCAAGCCCCTGGGGGTGGAAACCATTCTGCTCACGGGTTTCGGCACCCTTGAAAAGGCCCTGGAGGCCATTCGGGAAGGGGCCTTCGATTTCATTTCCAAGCCCTGGAACAACGAGGAACTGAAAACCCTCGTGAAACGGGCGGTGGTGGGCAAGGATGGCAAGGGCTCTCCCGCGGCTTCCCCCCGTCTTCAACGCAGCGTCATGATCGGCTCCAGCCCCAAGATGATGGACGTGTACCGCACCATCGCCTCGCTGCAGAACAGCCGGACCACGGTGCTCATCACCGGCGAAAGCGGCACCGGCAAGGAACTGGTGGCCCGCACCATCCACGCCAGCAGCGATCGCAAAGAGCAGCCCTTTTTGGCCATCAACTGCGGCGCCATGACCGAAACCCTGCTGGAATCCGAATTGTTCGGTCATGCCAAAGGCTCTTTCACGGGAGCCATCAGCGACAAGAAAGGCCTTTTCGAAGAAGCCACCGGCGGCACCATTCTCCTTGATGAAATCGGCGAAACCTCGCTGAGCTTCCAGGTGCGCCTGCTTCGCGTGCTGCAGGAGCAGGAAGTGCGCCGCGTGGGCAGCAACAAGACCGTGAAGGTGGATTTGCGCATCATCGCCGCCACCAACCGCGATCTGGCGGAGATGGTGAAGGCAGGCAAGTTCCGGGAGGACCTCTACTATCGGCTCAGCGTGGTGGAAATCCGTGTGCCGTCGCTGCGGGAACGATGGTCGCGGGACGAGAACACGGGCCAGATCGTTTCGGATATTCCTCTTCTCGTGGATTATTTTTTGACCCAATACAGTCAGCGGGATGGCAAGGCTTACGTGATTCGCCGCGATGCGCGCAAGCTCCTGGAACGCTACAGTTGGCCCGGCAACGTGCGGGAGATGGCCAACGTCATCGAGCACCTCACCCAGCTCAGCCGAGGCCGCGAAATCACCCCCGAAGATTTCCCCGAAAAGATCCGCGAAGAGGTGCATACCCGGCAGGTGGAACTTCCGGCCGCCGCCACCCCCTTGCTGGAACTCATCGAAGGTTGGGACCACTTGCCCACCCTGGACGAACTGGAGCGCCGGTACATCCAAGTGCTGCTGAAGCATCAGCATCGCAAAAGTCGTATCGCCGAAATCCTCGGAAAGGATCGCACGACCCTCTATCGGAAATTGCGCGACATGGGGTTGGGGGAAGGCCCGGAAGCGGATTGAACCCAAGGAGGCGCAAAGAAAACCCTGGATGGCCGGGGTGCCCCACCGTGCTCCCATGAAGCCGCATCTTTTTCTCCGGGGCTGGCTTTCCCTATGTTGCAAATTGCGGCGCGTGGCAATTTCCTACAGTGATGCCTGCGGCTGATTTTTTTGTTTTTATTGCTATATTTGTTTTTACAAATTGGCCTCAAACATGCTTAATGCTTCGCTATGGTCCGGCCGTGCCGGCATTCCTTTGGAGCAACACATGAACAAGCTAGCTGCCCTGCTCGTGGCCGCCGCCCTCATCAGCCCCGCGTTCGCTGAAGAGAAGAAGCCCGAGCCCAAGAAGGCCGAGGCCGCCAAGGTCGAAGTGAAGAAGGCCGAAAAGAAGGCTGAGAAGAAGGCCGAAAAGAAGGCTGAAAAGGCCGAGAAGAAGGCCCTGAGCCTGGAAGAGAAGAAGGCCGAGAAGAAGGCCGAGCCCAAGGCCGAGAAGAAGGCTGACAAGAAGGCCGAGAAGAAGGCTGAGCCCAAGGCCGAAAAGAAGGCCCTGAGCCTGGAAGAGAAGAAGGCTGAGCCCAAGAAGGCCGAGCCCAAGAAGGATTGCAAGGACCCCAAGGCCTGCGAAAAGAAAGAGTGCACCTGCAAGAAGGCTGCCCCCAAGGCCGAGAAGAAGGCCATGAACCTGGAAGAGAAGAAGGCTGAGCCCAAGAAGGCCGAGCCCAAGGCTGAGAAGAAGGCCAAGCACGGCAAGAAGCACGGCAAGAAGGCCGAGAAGGCTGCTGAGCCCAAGGCCGAGAAGAAGGCCCTGAGCCTGGAAGAGACCAAGGTCGAGAAGAAGGCCAAGGAAGTGAAGAAGGAAGTCAAGAAGGGCGCCGAGAAGGCCGCTGAGAAGACCGAAGAAGCTGCCGTCAAGACCAAGAAGGCCGTGAAGAAGGGCGCCAAGAAGGCCGCCGAGAAGACCGAAGAAGCTGCCAAGGAAGTCAAGAAGGCCGCTGAGAAGAAGGCCCTGAGCCTGGAAGAGAAGAAGGCCGAGAAGGCCGCCGAGCCCAAGGCTGAGAAGAAGGCCAAGCACGGCAAGAAGGCCGAGAAGGCTGCCGAGCCCAAGGCTGAGAAGAAGGCCCTGAGCCTGGAAGAGAAGAAGGCCGAGAAGAAGGCTGAAAAGGCCGAAAAGAAGGCCGAAAAGGCTGAGAAGAAGGCTGAAAAGGCCGAGAAGAAGGCTGAGCCCAAGAAGTAGACGGCTCTCGTCACACAAAAAGAGCGGGTCCATTGGACCCGCTCTTTTTGCGTACCTTGCCGAAACTACAGGATCGAATGCATCCACTTGCGGGTGTCGGGCACGAGGCCGTACTGGATGTCCAGCAGGGCGGAGCGGAGCTTCATGGAGATTTCGCCCACCTTGTTGTCATTGATCACCCAGGTGCCACGGCGGGAGAGCAGGGTGCCGATGGGGGAGATCACCGCGGCGGTGCCACAGGCGAAGGCTTCCTTCAGATCACCGTTGCGATGGGCCTGCTCAAGGTTGTCGATGGAAATGCGCCGCTCTTCCACCTCGTAGCCCAGTTCCTTGGCCACGGTGATGAGGCTATCGCGGGTGACGCCTTCGAGGATGGTGCCGGTCTTTTCGGGGGTGGCGATGACGGTGCGAGAGCCTTCCTGCAGCACCAGGAAGACATTCATGCCGCCCAGCTCCTCCAGATATTTGTGGTGGATGGCATCCAGGTAAAGGGCCTGGTCGCAGCCCCGCTGCTTGGCCAGCTTGCCGGGCAGGAGGCTGGCGGCATAGTTGCCCGCGCACTTGGCTCGGCCCGTGCCGCCGGGACTGGCCCGCACGAATTCCTCTTCCACCCAGATGGTCACGGGCTTGATGCCGCCCTGGAAGTACGAACCTGCCGGACCGCCGATCATGAGGAAGAGGTATTCTTCGGCGGCCTTGACGCCCAGAAAATCCCCCAAGCCGATCATGAAGGGGCGGAAATAGTAGCTTTCGTCGTGGAGCCGCTCGGCATCGAGGGTACCGGGCACCCAATCCTTATCGGTGGTGCAAAGCAAATCCGAGGCTTCAATGAAGACATCCAGCGGCAATTCGGGCATGGCGAGGCGGGCGGCGGATTCGTTGAAGCGTTTGGCGTTGGATTTTGGGCGGAAGGATTTGATGGAGCCGTCCTTCTGGCGATAGGCCTTGAAGCCTTCAAAGATGGCTTGGCCGTAGTGCAGCACGTTGGCGGCGGGGCTGATGCAGAGGGGCGCATAGGGCTTCAGAGAACCCTGCAACCAGCCTTCCCCTTCGCGGTAGGGCACCACCACCATGTGCTCGGAAAGCACCTTGCCGAAGCCCAGATTCTGCATGCGGGCGCGGCGTTCGGCCTCGGACATGCGCGGGTTCGCGTACTGGAGATCGAAACGGCTGGAACTCATCGGAACTCCTTGGAAGAAGGGCTGGCGGAGCGGGCTTGGATCAAGCGGCCCAGCCGAGCCATGGCCTCGCGGGTGACGCCAGGCTCGTGAGTGGAAAAATTCAGCCGAAGGCAATTGGAGCCTCGGCCATCAGCAAAAAAGAGGGGACCCGGCGCGAAAGCCAGACCTTGGGCAATGGCGCTCTTGACCAATTCGAGGGAGGAAACATCTTCAGGGAGCACCACCCACAGATGCATACCTCCTTTGGGTTCGGTGATTTCCGCATCGGCGGGGAAATG
>JAJTBC010000329.1 GCA_021287085.1 Bacillota bacterium
GACAAGCGCCACAGCCTCGATCGCTTTCCCATGAAGCTGCTGAGGCTGGCCGCGACCCTGAACACGCCCTCGGGCCGTGCCCTCGCCCAGGAACGCCATCGTGTGCTCACGTTCTTTCTGGAGGCGCTCAAGAAAGAACTGGCGTGAGCTACACTCATCGGATGCCTCCATTCCGCCTGAGCCTCCGCCGCGCTTTCGTGGCTGATCATTTCCACGATCTCCCCGGCTTCGTGGAGGCCCGGCATGGTCACAACTGGGAAGCGGAGGCGGCCATTCAGCTGGATTCCCCATCCCAGGAGGCGAGCTTCCATCGCGCTTTCGATCAATGGATCCTCCAGCTCGATTACACCCTGCTGAACGATCAGCCTCGGCTCCAGCACCGCAATCCCACCGCCGAAGCCCTCGCTCAGTGGCTTTTAGAGGATCTCGAAGCCGCCGGGTTCGAGGCCGTGCAGGTGCGAATGCGGGAAAAACGCAACTACTGGGCGGCCTGCCAACGGACAGCCCTGTGAAGTCACGACTCTCTCTGGCCCTGGGCCTGCTGCTGCTTGCGGGCCTCGGATGCGACCGAAAGCCCAAGCCCGCCCCTCCCGCGGAGGCCCCCAAGGCCCCCCTGGCCCCGTGGAACTGGCGCATCATCGGCGGCCTTCTGGTGGTGGAAGGCGAAGTGGATGAACCCACGGACCTGATTCTCAAGGGCCAAACGCTCAACGAGCGGCGCCATGTGGAATTCGGCCCCGTGCGCTGGGAGCTGTATCGTCCTCCCAAGGGCGAGGTGGCGGAACTGCGCACGGGCACGGGGCGCCTGTTGATCCGGATGGATTTTGACGCCCCCAAACCCCCACCACCGCCCAAGCCCGCCCCGCTCTCAAAACCTGCGCCGGTGAAGCCTTCGGCGCCCGTTAGCAAGGCCCCGATTCAGCCCAAGCCCGCACCTCCCGCGAAGCCTGCGCCCAAAAAAACCGTGCCCCCCGCAAAGCCCGCCAAGCCGGAGCCGAAGCCGCCTGCTCCTTCCAAGATCGTCATCCCGGCCCCCAAGCCCCCTCCGGCACACGCTCCGATTCAGCCGAAACCCGCACCGTCTCCGGCTCCCAAACCCGCGCCAACTCCTAGGCCAGAACCGAAGATCCCTGCGCCTTCGCCTGCGCCCAAAGAGAAAACAGCCATTCCCAAGGCCCCTCGCACCGATGGCTGCAATTTGTTGCGCGGTCCGCGAGGCGGCAAACAGGTATGCCTCACCTTCGACGGAGGCTCCAGCGCCGAGGTGGCCGAGGATGTGCTCGAGATCCTTCAGACCCGTCATATCCGCACCACCTTCTTCCTCACAGGCGCCTTCATCCATCGCTTTCCCGACCTCGTGCGCCGCATCCACGCCGCTGGCCACGAGATCGGCAATCACACTCAGAACCATCCCCACATGGCTCCAGGTGGCCGCCGCGCTGCGGCCTGGACCAGGGAGCGGGTGCAGGCGGAACTCCGCGATGCTGACCTGGCCTTCCAGAAGCTGCTGGGCCGCCCCATGGATCCGCTCTGGCGGGCGCCCTACGGGGAACACAGCCTCGAAATCCGCCAGTGGGCCGAGGAGCTGGGCTACCGGCACGTAGGCTGGAGCGAAGGCGCGGACACCCTTGATTGGGCCACGCGCAAGGAACGTTCCCTCTATCGCACGGGCCATGCCATCCTCGACCGCCTGAAGGCCCGCATGGAGCGCCAAGATGGCGATGGCCTCATCGTGCTGATGCACCTGGGTTCCGCTCGCCCGGTGGAGGATCGCCCCGCCAAGGTGCTGGGCCCCTTCATCGACCGCGCGCTGGCCGAAGGCTGGCGCTTTGTGAGCATTGGCGATTACCTCAAAACTCTGGACTCGGCGAAAGGCAAGGCAGAAACGCGGAAATCGTGAAGCTCCACGCCCACCCCGAACCTCCTCCTTTTTCCCTCCAGGCGCACTAGACTGAAGCCCTATGGCCGCACGAACGAAACAGGAGAAGGAAACGAAATCGAGGAACCTGAGCGGATTGCTGCTCAAGATCCTGGGAGGATTTTTTGCCGCGATCCTGATCCTTTCCTTGGCTTTCTTTCATCCCAACGATCCCCATCTCTTCTCGCAAGGAACGGTCGGCGGCGCCATCCACAATCCCTGCGGGCTTTTCGGCGCCCATCTGGCGGGCTTTCTCGAAACCCTGGCGGGCGTCGGAGCGTGGCTGTTTCCCGCTTATCTGTTGTGGGAAATCATCACCAAGGAAGGACGACGCTGGTACCAGCGATTGGCGTGGCTGGTGCTGGCCATGGCCATCTGGACGCTGCTCGGCGCCTTTGGTCTGCGCACGTGGGCTGCCGTGGATGGCCTGGCCGCGAGCCAGTGGCGCTGGGGTGGATGGCTGGGCTCGATCCTGTGGCCGCCCTGTCGGCACGTGCTGGGACCCGTGGGATTGCCCATCATCCTCGCCTTGCTGATTCTTCTCACCCTGCTGGTCATCGCGCCATCCCTCATGCGCGCCCTGGGCGCGCTGCTCAAGCGCTGGCTGGGCGACAAGGCGCTGCCGCTGCTGCTGCCCCTTCCCATGAAGGGCGCGCGGCAGGCCATGGATCTTTTGAAGCGCCCCTTCCTGGCCTGGAAGAGCGCCAGGGTGGCCTCGCTGCCCGATCTCGACATGGCCGACGTGGCCGATCTTCAGCGCCTCTCGGCCCAAAGCCAGCTGGAGGACGAACAGCGGGAAGCCTTCGAGCGCGCCCAGCGCGAAGCGGCGGCCTACCGCAAGAGCCAGAACGCGTTTCCGCCCGAAGAAGGCCTGCCCGTCATCCGTTCCGTGAATCTGGATGCGGTTTCGGGCGAACTGCCCGTCATTCACTCCGTGAACGTGGATGCCCTGCCCGGCGAGATCCGCGTGCCCCAGGCAGTGCCTTCTCCCGTGCCTCTGCCGCCGCCCCACCTGCTGCGGGATCTGCCGCCGCCTCCGCCCCCCAAGCCGCTGTTGGTGGAGCCGAAGGTCACCCGGGATCGCTTTGGCCGCGTGGTGGAACAGCCGCCCCTGGGACTCACGGAACCCACGCCCCATCGGCCTCTTCCCGATCCTTTCCCTTCCCCCCCCTTGAAAGCGACCAAGGCCGCCAAGCGCGAAGAAGAACTATCCGCTTTCGCTCCGGCGGATCGCTTGGAGCTACCGCCGCGCCGCCTTTTCGATCCGCCGGGACCGGGCGCGCGCCTGGATCTGCGCGCACTGGAAGAGACTCAGGCCCTCATCGGTCAGAAGCTTTCGGAGTTCAAGGTGAAGGGCACGGTGGTGGGCATGCAGCCCGGCCCCGTGGTGACGGTGTACGAATTTCAGCTCGATCCCGGCGTGCCTCTCTCCAAGATCGTCAACATGGAAGACGATCTGGCCTTGGGGCTTCAGGCCGAAAAGGTACGCATCGACCGCATCCCAAGCCGCAACCTGGTGGGCATCGAAGTGCCCAATCCCACCCGCGAAATCATCGCCTTCCGCGAGGTGGTGGATAGCCCCGCCTTCCGCGATCCCGCGCACAAGGACGCCCGCAGCCTGCTGGCGCTGGCCCTGGGCAAGGACCTCGCGGGCAAACCCATGGTGATGGATCTCGCCAAGATGCCCCATCTGCTCATCGGCGGCAGCACGGGCAGCGGCAAGAGCGTGGGCGTGAACGCCATGATCTGCTCCGTGCTGCTGCGGGCGTTGCCCAGCGAAGTGAAGCTGATCCTGGTGGATCCGAAGATGGTGGAACTGGGCGTGTACGAGGATATTCCGCACCTCTGGGCGCCCGTGGTCACGGACATGAAGGAAGCGGGCCGCGTGCTGAAGTGGGTGGTGGCGCAGATGGAGGACCGCTACCGCCGCCTGGCGCTGCTCAGCGTGCGCAACCTCGAAGGCTTCAACGCCAAGCTCATCGAAGCGGGCGGTTCCCTGGACCTCAGCGACCGCACGCCCAACCCCCGTTGGCCGGAGCGTCCTGCCTTCCTGGAGCCTCTGCCCTACGTGGTGGTGGTCATCGACGAGCTGGCGGATCTGATGATGGTGGCCCGCGCCGAGGT
>JAJTBC010000330.1 GCA_021287085.1 Bacillota bacterium
GGGCGGCTCCAGCGCGGCCAGGGCCTCGGCTTCCAGACGCCCTTCGCCGAAATCCGCGAGCTGCGGCAGGTCGTGGAGGCTCTTCAATCCGAAGTGCAGCAGGAAGGCCTGGGTGGTGGCGTAGGTCATGGGGCGGCCCACCACGGATTTGCGACCCGCAGGTGCGATGAGTTCGCGCTCCAGCAAGCCCTTCACCTGGTTGGCCGCGCTGGTGACGCCGCGCAGCTCGTTGATTTCAGGCACGGTGACGGGCTGGCGATAGGCGATGATGGCCAGGGTTTCGATCTGCGCGGGGGTGAGGCGGCCGCTGCGCAGGGTCGTCACCAGCTTGGATACGAGATGGGCGTAGGGGCTCGCCGTGGCCATGCGCCAGCCGCCGCCCACCTCGATGAGCCGCAGCCCGCGCGGGGGCACGAGGCGCTCCTGCAGTTTCTCGATGGCCTGGCGCAGCGGTCCTTCGTGGATGCCCGTCAACTCCTGGAGGCGCGCCAAGTCGAGCACTTCGCCCGTGGCCACGAAAAGGGCCTCCAGCGCGCCGGGCAGATCGCCGCCTTCTTCCCAGAGAGGTTCCTGGTGGAAGATTTCCTCGCTCACGAGAAGGCTCCCAGCCGCTGCCCTACCCGCACGGAACCTTCTAGGCACAGAGGTTTCCATTGCGCACCTTTGGGGCCGCCCACCAGCAGCACCACGGTGCTTCCGAATTCAAAGGTGCCGAGATCGTCGCCGGGCACACAGGGCAGGGCATTCACGGCAAAGCCGCCATCGCTTGGAAGGGCGCGCCCCTCCAGCCAACGCCCGTCGAGGATCACGCCGCCCACATGGGTGGCCCCCACGCACACGGCCGCCACGTCCAGGCCTTCAGCCATGCCCGTGCCCTGGGCCAGCCACGCGGCGCGGCGGTTGCGCTCGTACAGGCGCGGCACATGGGTGGTGCTGGCATCGTTGACGGGCCAGAGTTCCCCTTCCACCCGCGCCACCGCCTGTACACGGCCCTCTACGGGCACATGGATGCGGTGATAGTCCCTGGGACTGAGGTAGAGGGTGAGGTAGTGCCCGCCTTCGAAACGGCCCGGATTGGGCAGATGCTTGAGCAGTTCCGACACGCGGTAGGGCAGGCCCTTGGCCTGGAGGATCGTATCGCCGTGAATGGGGCCTCCGGCGATGATGCGGGCATCCACGGGGCTGTTCACGAAACCGGGAACCGGCGCATCCTGGGGGCGCAGTCCGGGCTTCAGCCGCCGGGTGAAGAAGGCTTGCAGGCTGGGATAGTCCTCGATGGAGCGGTCTGCCTCTTCCAGAGCGATGCCGTAGGCCGAAGCGAAGCGCCCCAGCAGGGGTTTCCGCAGGCCCCTGGGCAGTTCTCGGCGCGCGACCCATCCCACCACGGCCGAGCCGAGTTTCTTGGGATAGAAGCGCAACAGGCGCAGCGAGAGAGGCCAGGAGGACATAGAGCCCCAAAGTAGCACAGCCAGGAGGCCTGCACCCAGCAGACGCCCTTTCCAGGTTTTGAAAACCCACCCCATGCGGTTTGGCCCCGTCAAAGCACCAGCGTAACCGCTCGGCTGGGCGGCCATGGGGCCTTCGTTTTCCCTTGGTTCCCTGAAAGCCATGCCGTACCCTGGAATCTCATACAAGGAGCCCCCATGGCCCACGACGATCACGTTCACGGACCCGATTGCGAACACGACGACCACGAAATCGAAGTGGTGGAGCTGGAAGACGAAAGCGGCAACAAGGAGGAATACGCCATCCTCGACGAGCTGGATTTCGAAGGCCGCCACTTCTGCATCATGGCCCCCCTGGAGGAGGTGCAGGCCTTCACCGACGGCGAGGAGACCGACGAAGAGCCCGATCTCACCATCGAGATCTTCGAAGTGAAGGGCGACGACTTCAGCGTGCTGGAGGACGAAGAGCTGGCCAAGCGTCTGATGACGCACCTGGACGAGATCTCCGAAAAGCTCGAAGACGAAAGTAAGTAGTCGCCACGATGTCTTTCCTGAAGGCCCTCGTTCGAGGGCCTTTTCCCTATGGAGGTAAGCTGGCCCCATGACGCCCGCCACGTTGCCTGCCCTCATGTCCGCGTTGCGCGATCCCGTGTCCGGCTGCCCCTGGGACCGCAAGCAGGATCATCAAAGCCTGGCGAAGTACCTGAAGGAGGAAACAGCCGAGGCCCTGGATGCCTTGGCGACTCACGTGCCTGGGGATGAAGCCACCGAGCGCCATCTGCGCGAGGAGCTGGGCGATGTGTGGCTGCAGGTGGTGTTTCACGCCCAGTTGGCCCAGGAGCGCGGCGCCTGGGATTTTCACGAACTGGAGCGTGACATTGTCGCCAAGCTCGTTCGCCGTCATCCCCATGTGTTCGGGGATGTGGAGGCGGAGGATGCCGAAGCGGTGCTGGTGAACTGGAAGGCCATCAAGCGCGATGAAAAAGGTCAGGGCGAGGACCAGGAGCCTCGCGTGCTGGAAGGGATTCCCGCCGCCCTGTCGCCCCTCGACACGGCCCTGGAAATCGGCCATCGCTGCGCCAAGGTGGGCTTCGAATGGCCTGACCTGGACGGCGTGCTGGACAAGGTGAAAGAAGAACTGGCGGAGCTTCAGGCCGAATCCGAACCGGAGCGTGTGGAAGCGGAATTCGGTGATGTGCTCTTCAGCCTCGTGCAGTGGGCGCGCCACAAGGGCCTCGACCCGGATCGCGCCCTGCGCCGCCAGATGCAGCGGTTCGAGAAACGCTTCCAGCGGGTGGAGGATTTCGCCCTTCAGCAGGGTGGCTGGGAAGCTCAGGATCTGCCGACCTTGGAGAAGGCGTGGCAGGCGGCCAAGGCCGTGGCCCCATGATCCCCTTCTACGTAGTGACCCTCAGCCACGGCGAATGGGAGGATGCCCGGCACTGCGCCCGTCATCTGCCCGCCGAGGCGTTGCCGGAACTGCGCCTGGATCTGTTTCCAGATCACGATCCCGGTGATCTGGTGGATGCCCTTCATCGCCGTTGCCTCGTGAGCTGCCGCCGCCGCGACGACGGCGGGCGGTGGGAAGGCACCGAAAACGATCGCCTGGCGCGGCTTCGGGCGGCTCTTCAGGCCCGGCCTGCGTGGATGGATCTGGAATGGGACGGCGAAGCGGAGCGATGGCTCCAGGAGCCCGATCTGCGCGAGCATCTGCCGCACACCCGCTTGCTGCGAAGCGTGCATGTGCCTGGCGGCGTGTTCGATCTGCCCCGGCGACTGCAGAACCTTCCCCAAGGCGATGCGTTCAAGTGGGTGGGCCGCGCCGAGACCTTGGCCGACAACGCCCGCGTGAAAGCGCCTCTGGCCTGGGCGCGGGATCACGGGATCGCCCTCAGCGCCTTCTTCATGGGGCCGAAGGGGCTGCCCAGTCGCTGCCTGCAAGGGGCCTGGGGCGGGGCCTTCACGTACGCAGCGCCTGACGATGCGTCCGCCGCCGCGCCGGGCCAGCTTCCGCTTTCGCTGTTGTGGTCCTGGCGCGTGCATCGCTTGCATCCGAGCTTTGCCCTATGCGGCGTCATGGGCGATCCCGTGCTGCATTCCCTGGGGCCGGCCTTTCACAACGAGCGCTTCCAGCGCGCCTTCAAGGATCTCCTGTACCTGCCCCTGGAAGCGGCCACGGCGGAAGAGGCCCTGGAAGCCTTGAACGCCCTGGATCTGCGCGGCGTCAGCCTCACCTCGCCTCTCAAGGAGCGCCTGCCCGCCCTGTTGGGGTTGTCTGGACCGTTGAATACCCTTTGGCGGCGCGATGGCCAGGAGGCTTGGCATGGCGCCAACACCGATGCCGAAGCGCTGGAGCAGGCGCTGGAACCGCTGCCTTCAGGGGCTGTGCTGATCCTGGGCGATGGGGGCGTGGCGGAAACCTCGCGGCGCGTGCTGGAGCGTCGAGGGCGAACGGTGCTGCAGGTCTCCCGGAAAAAGCCCCTGAGCCTCGATGCCGTGGCGGATGCTGCGCCCGTGGGCGTCATCCAGGCCACGCGCCTGGGCATGGCCGAAGGCGACGCCATGCCGTTTCCTGGGCCTCTGCACGCGGCGCTGCCGACCCTGCGCTGGGCGGTGGAATGGATCTACGCCGAAACGGCCTTCGCCGCCTGGGCGCGAAATCATGGCCTCCCGCTGGTGGAAGGCCTCACCCTCTTTCATGCCCAGGCCGAAGCTCAGTCACGGCTGTTCGTGGAAGGCTGCGGGTAGTGCTGGCATGGATTCGCCAGCCATGGGGTTTCACAAGGAATGGGCTTCCTTGGAAGTCACTGGTTGAAGGAGCCCTCGAACCCTTCGTCCAAAGCTGATCCGCGGGTGCGGGCGATTTCTGAGAATGCCCAGGCGCTGGCCTTGGGGCTGCGGGTCAAGGTGACGGGATCCACGCGGACCAGGCCGAATTTCTGGGAATACCCCAGGGCCCATTCGAAGTTGTCCAGCAGGGACCAAGCGAAGTAGCCGCGCACATCCACGCCAGCGCCCATGGCCTCCCGCACTGCCCGAAGATGGCTGCGGAGGTAGGCCACGCGTTGAGGATCCCGACCATCCCATTGGGGGTCGGCTGGGTCGGGAAAGGCCGCGCCATTTTCCGTCACCAGCAGCGGCAAGGGGCCGTACCGATCGTGAACACGGATCAGGGTTTCGCTCAGCCCTTGGGGATAGACTTCCCAGCCCATGGTCGTCCGAAGGCTCTGGGGCACAGGCACGGAGCGCCAGGGCAGGGGTTGGTTTGGAGGGTCGAAGGCCGTGAGGCTGCGGGTGTAGTAGTTGATGCCAAGGAAGTCGGTGGGTGTTTGGATGAGGCTGCGGTCCTCGGGAGAAAAATCCGGCCACTGTCCGTAGAGGCCGCTTCTCAGGATGTCTGGGTAGTGACCGCGGTAGATCGGCTCCAGGAACTGGAGATTCATGTAGGCATCGGCGTGGGTGGCCGCTTCCACATCTTCGGCGCGGTCACTGGCGGGGTATTTGGGTTCCAGGTTCACCACGAGACCCACGCGCTTGGCCCCGGCCGCGCGGCAGGCCTGCACGCCTGCGCCGTGGGCCTGGAGCAGATGGAGCGAGACCCGGGGCACCTCGCTGAAGTTCCTGTGACCGGGCGCGTGATGGCCCGTGACATGGCCTTCGTGGGCGATGACCCAGGGTTCGTTGAGGGTCACCCAGTCCTCCACGCGATCCCCCAGGGTTTTGCACGCCAAGTGAGCGTACTCCGCGAACCAGTGCAGGGCGGCTGCATTCAGCCAGCCTCCTTCCTCCTCTAGAGCGGCGGGGAGATCCCAGTGGTAGAGCGTCACGAAGGGACGGAGTCCGGCTTCCAGCAGGGCATCCACCAGCCGGTCGTAGAAAGCCAGACCGGCGGCATTGGCTTGACCTTTCCCTGCGGGCAGGAGCCGACTCCAGGACAGGCTGAAGCGGTAGGCGTTGAGGCCCAAGGCCTTCATGAGCGCGAGATCCTCCGGCCAGCGGTGGTAGTGATCGCAGGCCACGTCCCCGTTATGCCGTCCAGGAATCCGGCTATCAGGCGCGTGGGTGAAGCGATGCCAGTTGCTGGGACCCGCGCCATCTGCCAGGGGAGCGCCTTCCACCTGATAGGCAGAGGTGGCGGCCCCCCAGAGGAAATCCGGCGGAAAGATTGGGGGCGTGGTCATGGTTCGGTTTCCTGCGAAGACGGACCCAGCAGGACCAGGATTTCCTGGAGGACCGTGGATCGGGAATGCGCCACGAAGAGGCCATCCCTCCCCAGGGGCAGGACCGTGCCGTTGAGGAAGGCTCGAAGGCCCCCCGTTTCCAGGGAGGGGTCCCGTTGGAGCCGAATCCGATAGTGATCGCGGGTGGCCTTGTCCCGGTAATGCAGGGTCGCGGAATTCCACGCACGAGGCAGCCGCGGCGTGAGGGAAAGACCTTTTCCCTGTTTCAAACGCAGCCCCAGGAGATCCTCGGTGACCACGCGATACATCCAGCCCGCTGATCCCGTGTACCACGTCCAGCCGCCGCGTCCGGCATGGGGGGCTTCCCCATAGACATCGGCGGCGATGACGTAGGGCTCCACCTGGTACGTACCCACCTCCTCCTTCGTGCGCCCGTGCGTCATGGGGCTCAGCATGGACAGCAACGCCGCCGCACGATCCATCTCTCCCAGGTGCGCCCACGCCTTGGCGGCCCACAGCGCCCCGTGGGTGTATTGGCCTCCGTTCTCCCGTACGCCCGGAAGGTAGCCCTTGATGTAGCCGGGGTCGTGATCGCACCTGTCGAAGGCGGGCGTCAGCAGCCGCAGCAGGCGATGCTGCGAATCCAGCAGATGCGTTTCGAGAGAGTGCATGGCCTCCCTCATGCGGGCCTCGGGGGCGGCGCCGGAGAAGGTGGACCAGGCCTGGGCGATGCAATCGATGCGGCATTCGGTGTTTTCCGCTGAACCCAAGGGGGTGCCGTCGTCATAGTAGGCGCGCCGGTACCAGGCTCCGTCCCAGCCTGCCGTTTCCGCCGCCTTCCTCAGATCCTGCTGACAGGCACGGTAGCGTTGGACGCGAGCCGCATCGCCACGCAGCTCACAGCAAGGAATGAAACTCTCCAATACGGCGTGCAGGAAGAACGCCATCCAGACGCTTTCGCCGCGGCCGAGGCGACCCACGCGGTTCATGCCGTCGTTCCAATCCCCGGTGCCCATGAGGGGCAGGCCGTGGCTTCCCATCCTCGACGTGGAGCGATCCAGGGCGCGGCAGCAATGGTCGTAGAGATCGCCTGTCTGGTCTGAAATCGTGGGCTGCAGGTAGGCTTCGTCCTCTTCTTCCGCCAATGGTCGAGCCTCGAGGTAGGGAAGTCTTTCCTGCAGAAGTCCGGTTTCTCCGGTGCTCTCCAGGTAGAAGGCGGTCACGTAGGGCAGCCACAACAGGTCATCGGAGAACTTGGTGCGAATGCCCTGCTCCAGCGGCGGATGCCACCAGTGCAGCACGTCCCCTTCCACGAACTGGTGAGCCGCGTGGAGCAGGATCTGGCGCCGGGTGAGGGCGGGGTCGAGATACAACAGGGCCGCCGCATCCTGAAGCTGATCCCGGAACCCGAATGCGCCTCCGGATTGGTAGTACGCGGTGCGGCCCCACAGGCGGCACACCAGGTTCTGGTAGGGAAGCCAGCCGTTAACCATGTGGTTGAGGGCCGGATCGGGCGTTTCGATCTGGAGCCCTTGAAGGGTGTGATTCCAGAACTCGCGCACGGCTTCCAGGGCCGAAGCGCCGGCGGTCGGCGCACCAAAGCGTGCCACCAGCGTACGGGCCGCCTCATGGTGCTCCGCCTCGCCGAAGAGCAGCAGCAGTTCCCGATGCTCTCCCGGTGCCAGCTCCAGCGTCGTCTGGAAGGCGAAGCAGGGATCCAAGCCTCCGCCTTCGCGGCCATCCAGATGCGCTCCCCGGGTCACGGCCTCCGGGGCTTCCAAGGTGCCGGGTCTTCCCAGAAAGCTGGCTCGCTCGGTAGTGGTGGAAAGATCCAGCCCTGGCCCCCCCACGGAGGCGAAAGCCACTCGCTGTGCGAAAGGGCCGTCCTGGTTGGTGTTCCAGCCGTAGAGGGCATGTCCTTCCCGTGCCGTGTGGATTCGATTTCGGGTGCCCGAGGGGCTTTCTCCCAGCACCAGATGCACGTACCAGAAAAGCTCCAGGCGGCGCTTGCGCGGGCCTGGATTGTGCAAACGGAGGCGCAGGAAACGCACAGGCTCGTGCAGGGCCGCGTACGCTGTGACGTCCTGCTCCAGGCCCATGGCAGAGGAGGACCATTGGCTGTAGCCGAAGCCGTGGCGCAGGGTGAAGGAAAGGCCTCGGCCCGCTGGGCCGGGCATGGGGGACCAGAACAGGCCTTCCTCTGGATCCCGCAGGTACAGCGCTTCAGGGAGAGGATCGGCGATGGGATCGTTGATCCACGGGGTGAGGCGATGGAGGCGGCTGTTGCCGTTCCAGGTACAGGAAAGTCCCCGCTCGGTGGCGAGAAAACCGAAACGCTCGTTGGCGATGACGTTGCACCAGGGCATGGGTGGCAACGCAGAGAAGCCCTCGGCATCGGGTCGGATGCGAATCACATACTCTCGCCCATCCGGCGCGAATTGCCCCAGGCCGTTGGCAGGGGATTCCTCTCGCCGATGGTCCGTTTCGGGAAGCAGCAGGTGGTAGTGCGCCTTTGGGAGGGGCGCGGAAGTCGGAAGCGGCGCCTCCTCCTGCCGCCAGGGGAAGGTCAGCTCGGTGCAGATTTCCCGCCAGCGAAGGGCCTCCTGAGGCGCAGCAGTCAGTACGAGACCGAAGGTGAGGGTGCGGCGTCCTCCCGGCGGCACGTCCAGGAGGGCGCGAAAAGCCAGCACCGGGTCCAGGACCGGCCCCAAGGTTCCGGTCAAAGGTCCCGCCGTGTCCAGGGCTTTGGGTGCCATCAGTTGTCGCCCGCGGCCGAGGAAGCGTGCCCGGTCCGTTTCCCAGGACAGATCCATTCCCACGCCTTGCACCCAGTGGAAGAGCGCGCGAGGTGCCTCGTCGGCGGCCCGCGGCCGACGTTTCACCACCAGCAATCGCTCCGGGGCCAGCCAATCCGTTTCCAGGAAGAGCTTGGAGAAGGCAGGATGGGCCGCGTCGGCCTCCGGAAGATGCAGTACGGGCTCCAGGCACGACGTCATTTCGAGGCGACGTGGCGCGGGGCCGTGGTTGACGAGGCAGAGCTGACGCAATTCTCCCGGCAACCCAGGAGGTGTGGCCACGCTCCAGCGGATTTCCAGATCCTGGTCCAACCGTCGCACCTGGGCCAGATCCTCTTCGAAGCGCCAGCCTTCGCCGCGCTGGATCGCTTCCGCGGAAGGATGGCTGGGAATGCAGATCCGTCCGGCCTCGTCCTTCAGATAGAGGAAGAAACCTTCGCCTCCCAGGCAGGGGTCTTCGCTCCAGCGCGTGAGGGCCAAGCCATCGCATTCCGAGCGACCGGAGCCCCAAGGCGTCATCTGCACGCGGCATCGTTCATTGGAAAGGACATGAACCCGTGGCCTCGCATCGGGATTCAAGGGGTGGTTCGGGACATCCTTCATGCGTTCGTTCCTTCTCAGCGTTCCATGATCACCGTCGCAGGGAGTCGGGTCACCACGACTTCCTGTGCGGCGTTAAGGGAAATCGGCGTTCCATTGAGCAAGGCTCGCGTGCAACGCCCTTTGAGGGGCCATCGCACGATGAAGCCACCGGGCGGGCTTTCCAGGGTGCCGCCCAATTCGTAGCACACGCGCCCGTCTTCGGCCGAGGCGCGTACGTCGAGCTGGCCGCCGGGCAGCCGGAGCCCTTTGACCGCCACTCCGCCCGGAGCGCGGAGCCAGGCTTCGCTGAGGCCCGCTCCCAGCACCCAGGCTCGACTGGTTTCACGCTCGAACGCGAACAAGGCCACCATGGAGCGGATGAAATCGGATCCTACCCACGCGTGGGGCAGATCGCCTTGGAAGCCCTGGGCGCGAGGGTGGCTGAACACCACTTCGGGCCACTGGTTCCACGGCAAAGGCCGTCGATCCCTCATGTAGAAGGCCAGCAGCTCGTGGGCCCGATCGGTCCACCCCAGTTGCACCATGGAGCCGATGATGCGGGTTTCATAAGGGGTGTAGGCCTTTTCGGCGGACGGATCGGCGAGGCGTTTCGTGAAGAAGCGGTAGAAGCGCTCGAAGGTGGCTTCCACAGCCTGCCTGGGCAGATGATCCAGCTCGCCGCCAGGCAGCAGGGAGGCCGTGGTGGATGTGGCGTCGAAATCGCCCAGCTCCGCACAGCCCGGAAGATAGGCGATGCCATGGTCTTCGCGGCAGCGTGCGATGGAAGCCAATAGATCGCGACGGAAGCTTTCGACCTTGGCCGAGTACTGTGGCAGGAGTTCCGTGTGTCCCGTGCGCTGGGCCAGAAAGGCCGCATCCTTGAAGCCCCGGAGCGCGAAGATGTTGTCCCAGTAGGAATGCATGGGCTTGGCTGCGTAACCTTCGTGGCTGATGGATTCGGGCACCAGACCGTAGAAGACCCGCTTGGAGCCCTCTCGATAAGCTTCGGTCTGCCGCTGGGCCGTGAGTTGATCCAGGTACGTCCAAGCCTGCTGCACTCGCGGCCACAGGCGATGCCTCAGCGACTCGTCGCCCATGAACCGGTCGTATTCCGCCGCCAGATAGATGAACTGGCCGTGACTATCGTTTTCGGGCACGGGATCGGCGCCCCGCGCATCCACCACGCAAGGCACTTTCCCGCTGGGAAAAAGGTACGGAGCGTACCAGTCCAGGAAGGCCTGCACGGGTTCGGGATGACCGAGCTGCAGCAGAGCAGTGCCCATCAGCGCGCCGTCGCGCATCCAGGAACGTCGGTAGGCCCGGGTTCCCGGTTGAAGGGCAGGGCCGTTGCGGCTGATGAGGATGTGGGCCAGGCAGGTGCGCAGGGTGTTGGCCACCGATGCGTCAGGCAGCTGGAAGGCCACGCGATTGAGTTTTTCTCTCCAGCTTTGGGCAGTGGCCTTGAAATCTGCCTCCCAGGCAAGGGATCCCGAAACGAGCCTTTCCGGTGTTGATCCCGGCTTCATGGGCAGATCCACGAACACATCCTTCGTCGCTCCCGGCCCCAAGGCCACGTCGTAGCGCAGGGCGCCGGAGCCATAGCCTAGCGGGTCTTCTAGGGAATGCTGCGAAGGCACGTTTCCCTGATGCAGATCGTCCAGGAGATCGCCGCGTTCGAAAGCCTTGGCTCCGAAGGCCTGGGGTGATGGGGCGCAGGACAGCATGGGCTGGCCGTTCACGGCCAAGACCTGAGATTCGAATCGCAGCTGATGGATGGAGGAAACGCCTCCCGGCGTACCCAGAAACTGGACGGGAGGATTGACCTGGAAGGGGCGTACGGCCAGGAACAGCGCGCCTTTCCACGGACGAGCGCCGGTCTGGGTGATCCGATAGCGAACGCGCATCACGGGCGCGGAAGGCGGTCCCGACGCGAATGCCGTGATCTGAAGGGACAGGTCTCCCGCGGTCCAGGTCACCGAAGGCATGGGCAGATAGCCTTCCTCCAAGGAGGTTCGCAAGGCCACGTCGCTCCAGCGGATCAGCTTGCCCTGGCCGTGAGGCGAGGCGCTTTCGTAGAGAAAAGGCTCGATGGCGCAACGGCCTTGACCGGGCTCCACGGCCCCTTCTTCACTCAGGAGGCCCGTCTCCGCGCCCCCGTCCAATCCCACCACCGTCCAGTAGGTCTGTTCCCCCAGATAGGCCCTGGGGTAGTCTCCACGGGGCGCCGCCTTGGCAAGGGTCTCGAAGAAGGCGTTGGGCGAGGTCGAGAAGGCCAGAGGCTCTACCTTCAGCCGATGCAAGGCCACGCCTTGTCCCTGGTGGGTGCGCAGAATCCTCAACCGGAGGAAACGAGCCTCCGCTTCAGGCAGAGGCAACAACCGAAGGCCGCCCCCACCCTGGCGTATCGCCCGAAGAAGGGTCCACTGCTGACCGTCTTCGGAGCCGAGCAGATCGTATTCCACGGGAAAATGCTGGGGATCCCACGCCAGCGTCAGGCCTCCGAATTCACGGGTCTTGTGGAAGTCGAGCTGGAGCCAGCTCTCGTTCTGGCGCGTGCGCCATGCGAGGGCTCCCGTGGGCCCCAACGCCAGGGGTGGTGCGGAGTCCGAGGAGGAGACGCCGACCTGCGTGAGATCGAGTTCGTTGTCTGGAAGAGGCAGCTCACGGAACTCCAATCCCTCGATATCCACCGTGCCCTTGCCTCCTTGACCAGCCGTAACGGCCAGCTCCAGGGCGCCGATGCGCGACAGCTCGCCGCCTCCCTTCGGGCCCCAGGCGAAGGTCACATGGCGCTTCTTGAACACCATGCGGGTCCATCGAGAGGAGAACTGGAAATCGGGGCGGCGCACCCACCATACGTTCTCCCCTGAAGGGTCCACCAGCTTGAACTCCAGGTGATTGGGCGGGCAGTGACCGCGCAGCCAGAAGGCGATTTCATAGTTGCCCGGAAGGTCCATGGAAAGGGAACGGCGCATGGCGGCGTAGCCGGCCCCGCCCCTGAAATCCAGATGCATGCGCAGGGCTTGCCCCTGCCTGCCGGGGGTGGAGCCCAGCTCCAAACGCACGCCCTCCGAAGGCAGGGGCTTCCAGGAGGCGAGGTCTTCGAAGGTGTCCAGCGCGCGCCAGGGCGTTTGGGCTTCCAGTGCGCACATGGAGCCGAATCCCGCCAGCAGGCAGAAGCAGAACACACTGAACCAACGGATCATGGAGCGCACTTTCGGAAAAACGATTGGGAGTTATTCCCGCCAACGGGCCTAGGGACGAGGCTGAAGGGGCGGAAGGGCGTTCAGCCATCCTCCGCTGAACCCCGCCCGTTGCAGCCCCCTCACCACTTGCGGATCGGTCTTCATGAGATTCCAGATCATGCCGGTGCGATGGTTTTCGAGCATGACCAGGATCAGGCCCACTTCGATGCCCAAATAATCCGTATCCACCCAGCCCAGTCCCGGCACCATCTTGCCGTGCTGAAGGCGCTGTCCTGGAGGAAAGGTCTCGTTGAAAGCGTTGAGGAATCCGTACGTGGAGAACAGATCCTGCCCGAAGCGCAGGCGCATGGCTTGCAGCGCAGGCAGAGCGATTTCAGGCGCGAAGGGGAGGGATCCGGCAGCGGCATCGGGCGAGATGGTGCCGTCATCCAAGGGATGGATGGGATCGACGCCGCGGGCAGCGTAGGTGAGGAACTTCCGAACCTGGCCATCCACCGTCAGGGTGATGTCCGCAGGCCCATCGCATGCAGAGAGCCCCCAGATATCGCTGCCATAACCTTTCCAGTGGCCTGGATTGGCGATGGCATAGGCGCGCTGGGCGTACGTGGCCCGGCGGGTGTTCTCCGCGTAGTCGATGCCCTTGACGCGCATGTAGTCGTCGCGGATGTTGCGGTAGTCGATCCATGCGTGCGAGAACTGATGCCCGAACAGAGGGCCGAAGGAAACATAGCTCTGACCGTAGAAGGTGACCCAGGGATTGGTGCTGGTGAACGTGGGCCATGCCTCGGCGGGCAAAGGATGGGTCGGCGATCCGAGCCCCAGCGTCAAGAGCACCATGGCCTCGGTGTAGCCGATCCAATCATGGGGAAGGAAACCTCCTTCAGGGCTCCATCCCAGCGCCACCCGGTTGGGGCGCGCCATGGCCCAGGTCCAGTCCACGTTGCCGTAGAGCTGGTCCACCAACTGGCGGATCTCCGTTTCCTCTGCGCCGGTTCCTTTGAAATAGGCCTTGCAGCTCACGGCGCCCGCCACCAGCAAGGCCGTGTCGATGGTGGAGAGCTCCACCTGCTGGAACCGCTTGCCGGTTTTCATGTCGAGGAAGTGGTAGTAGAAGCCTTTGTAGCCGGTCATGCCCTGAGGGTCGGGGCCTTGGGGCGCCTGCACCAGGAAGCGCAGCGTTTTCAGCACGCGCTGCGAGGCTTGGGCACGGGTGACGTAGCCGCGCTCCGCTCCGATGGGATACGCCGTGAGGCCGAAGCCCACGGCGGCAATGCTGGCAAAGGAAGGCGTGGGATAGCGATCCGGGATCAGGCCCGTATCCGGATCGGCTTGATCCCAGAAGAACTGGAAGCTTCGCTGGGAAAGCAGCTCCATGAAGGCCTGATCCGTAAGATCCGGCTTGGCCATGGTGCTGGGATGCCCTGTGGTGCACCCCAGCACCATGGCCGCAAGGATCAGGATCACCCAGCCTCGGAGCCACCAGGCACGATACGGCGATGCGAACTCTTTCGATCGTTCGTGCGGGGGCTGCTGATGGATCTCCGAAGCTGGAAACATGGAACCGAACCTCTCAGAACGTATAGGTGACGCCGAACTGCACCCGACGACCGGGCAGCACGCCGACGGGTTGTCCGAACTTGGCGTTCACATCGGGAAGCGGCAGGATCAGGCCCGAATCCCAGCC
>JAJTBC010000060.1 GCA_021287085.1 Bacillota bacterium
CCCTCGCTGCTCCATCATCCTCTGGATTTCCTGAAGGCGCAGCTTATAGGGGTTCTGGGCGAGAAGCATGGTCTTCACATAGGGCATGCCCGCTTCCAGCAGTTGATCGGCGTAGAGCAGCGTGGGGTTTTTCTTCGGGCGGTGGCGCAGGGATTTTCGAATGCGAAGATTGGCCCACAGATCACCGCACCGAGGAATGCCCGGGAAAGCCGCACTCCAGGTCAAGCCCTGCTCCTGAAGGTAGATCGAAAGGCCGACTTCGAAGGCCCGCACCACCTGCATCTTGGCGCGATAGGGCAACACCGAACGGAAGAAATCCTCGAAGGCTTGAGCACGCAAGGCGGAGCGGCGAAACACCACGAAGAACGTTTGTAGATGGGGCGCATGTTCCCTGGATTCCGTCATGGCCCATAAATCCGCGCCATTGGCGTCCATGCGCTGGAAGATGGGCTCCAGAGGAAACAACGGCCCCACGATGCTGGAATTGGTGAGGATCAGCTCATCCAGCGTGGAACGGTCCAAATTCCGCAATGCCGCTTGCCACATGCCGAAATCCAAGCCCTCGTTTTCCCGCAGCAGCACACGTTCTGCGAGAAATTGCAGCTTTCGGGTTTCCTCTTCGGGAAGGGCCGAATTGGAAATGAAATGGATGCGCGCGCCCAGCTCCCGTAGCGCCTTGAGATGAAACAGGATGTAAGGCCGAATGCGATTTTCGGCATCGAAATGGGCGAAAAGAACCAGGCGATTCACCGGGCCGCTTCCGCAGATCGAAAGGCCGCCACCACCTCTTCCAGGGCTTCTTCCCAGGTCGGCATGAGGTCCGTGCCGAGCGTCTTCCGGCGACCTCCCGCCAGCACCGAATAGGCGGGGCGCTTGGCGGGCGTGGGGTACTCCGCGGTGGTGCAGGGACTTAGATCCACGGACATGTCCATCTGACGGAAGATCTCGGCGGCGAAGCCATGCCAGGTGGTGTCGCCCCCGCAGGTGCCGTGGACAATGCCCTGCCAGCCTTCGTTCAGCGCCCCGTGGAGCTGCCTCGCCAGGGCGCGGCACGAGGTGGGCGTGCCCCGCTGATCGTCCACCACGCGCAAGGCCCTGCCCTGCCGCGCGGCGTTCACCATGGTCAGGAAGAAGTTCTTGCCCCAGGCGTCGTAGAGCCACGCCGTGCGCACGATGAGGTGGCGCTGGGCCAGGGCGGCGTTTTCTTCGCCTCGCAGCTTGCTGTGCCCGTAGGCCGACACGGGATGGGTGGGATCGTCCTCGCGGTAGGGCCGCGTGGCCGTACCGTCGAACACGTAGTCGGTGCTGATCTGGATCAACGTGGCCTTCAGCGCGTCGCAGCTTTCCGCCAGCCAGGCCACGGCGGTGCCGTTGACCAGGGTGGCGAGTCCTTCTTCGGTCTCACAGCGGTCCACCTGGGTGAAGGCCCCTGCGTTGACGACCGCCTGAGGTTTCAGGGTCTGCAGCACTGTTCGGATGGCTTCGGGTTTCGTGAGATCCAATTCCGTTTCCGGCGGCAGCAGTACCTCGTGGCCGCTCCAGGTCTCCTGGATCGCCCGTGCCAGTTGGCCGCTGCCTCCGGTGACGACGACGCGCATCAGAACTCACCCAAGAAAAAGATATTCACCACGGAGACACGGAGAACACGGAGAAAAGCAGAAGAAGGGCACGGAGAAAGAAGGAAGGGGGCATGGTGATGAACCGCACGGCTTCTCATCTTTCTCTTCTTTTCTTCCGTGCCTCTGTGATAAAAAACGCGGTTCATCAGGCGTGGACCCGACGCGCCCGCTCGTCCTTCACGAAAGGATTCTCGGGATCGTCCTCATGGCGGATCTCGTCGATGGGGTGGGCCTTCCCTTCCCCCATGAACAAGCGGTCGGGGCAGTTGATGACGAGGCCCGATTCGGCGCTGATGCAGCGGTAGCAATGCACCACGCCCTTGGGAATGAGCGCCGAGCCAGGGTTGTTCACGCCCATGGCCACTTCCATGCGATTCAGGTAGGTGGGGCTTTCCGGGCGATTGTCCCAGAGCGTGAGCTTGAAATCGCCGGGCCCCACCCAGCAGAACAGATCCGCCTGGTCCACGTGCTCGTGGGGTCCCCGCAGCACGCCGGGGTTGGTGACGCTCACGTACGACATTTCGGGGCGGAACCACGCGGGCAGTTCGTCGTGGCGGAAGATCTCCGCCAGCCACCCGCGCTCGTCCACGAACTTGCGGAAGGGTTTGATGATCACGCCTTCGATGGGGCCTTTGCGGAATTCCATCAGATCTTCCTCGGAATCTCAGGAAACGGCATGGCTTCGTTCAGGGCCAGTTCGTTGGCCTTGGCGAGGCTGGGATAGGTGCCCGCATCGGACCACCAGCCGCTGAAGGTGCCGAAGGTCAACTGTCCCTTTTCGATGTAGGCGTTGTTCACGTCGGTGATCTCCATCTCGCCACGGCCCGAGGGTTTCTGGCGGCGGATGATGTCGAACACCTGGTGATCGTAGAAGTAGATGCCCGTCACCGAGAGGTTGGATTTGGGTTCCTTGGGCTTTTCCTCGATGCCCAGCACCTTGCCATCCTTCACCTCGGCCACGCCGAACCGATGGGGATCGGCCACGGGCTTGAGCAGGATGCGCGCGCCGCCGCCCTGCTGCTGGAAGGCCTTCACCTCGCTCGTTAGGCTGTCCTGGAAGATGTTGTCGCCCAGGATCACGCACAGGCCGTCCCCGGCGGCGAAGTTCTCGCCCAGGGCCAGGGCCTGGGCAATGCCGCCCGCTTCGTCCTGCACCTTGTACGTGAAACGGCAGCCGAAATCCTTGCCCGACCCCAGGCACCCCACCACGTCGCCCATGTGCTCGGTGCCCGTGACGATGAGGATTTCCTCGATGTCAGCCTCCTTCAGCTTCCACACGGGATGCCAGATCATCGGCGCATAGCCCACCGGCAGCAGATGCTTGTTCGTCACCTTCGTCAACGGAAACAACCGCGAACCCGTTCCCCCCGCCAACACCACGCCTTTCATCTGCATCCGGTGCCTCCTTCGTCGAAAAGGCCATTCTCGCATGAACCTTTCGATACCGAATCACGGGCAATGATGGTGAAATCGGGGTGCCCATGAACGCTTCTCTCCGCCTCGACGAACGCCCTGCCGTGGTGCTGGTCCATTACGGATCGCCGCAGTACACGCGGCTTTGCCTGGAATCGCTGCGAGACACGGAGCGCGCGCCTCATCGCGTGGTGGTGGTGGATCACGGCCCCGCGCCGGGCCTGGGAAACGCGTTGCAAGGCTGCCATCCCGAGGTGGAGATCATTGAAGCCTTCTCCAATCCCGGGTTCGGCTGCGGCTGCAATCGAGGCGCCCAAGCGGCTTTTGAATCCGGGGCCTCGGCGGTGTGGTTCCTCAACAACGACGCCACCCTGGAAAACCCGGTGCTGGAGCCGCTGCTGACCTTGATGCAGGCCCATCCGACCGTGGGCCTTTGGGGCACCCTTCAGCTCAACGGACGCAGGCTTCAGGGAGCCGATCGCATGGACGGCTGGTACAGCCGCGGCGTGCGGCCTGTTTCCATTCCACTGCCCCGTGGTTGCCGCGCGCTGTCTCCCCGGGAATCCCTGAGCGGCGCCTCCCTCCTGCTTTCCAGGGAAACCTGGCAGCGGCTGGGGCCTTGGCCCGAAGGCTACTTTCTCTACTGGGAGGATGCCGCCTGGTGCCGCCGCGCCCACGGACTGGGGCTGCCGCTGGTTCTCGCCGATCTGACCATCCTTCATCGCAGCGCCCGCACCACCGGCAAACGGAGCCCCCTCCAGGCCTTCTACAGCGCACGAAATCGTCTGCTGCTGCATCGGGAGCTGCATCCCGCCCGCGCCGTGGAGCGCCTTTGGATCGCGCTGTACGTGTTCCAGATGCGGCTGTTCCAGGGGCGGCTGGATCTGCTGAAGGCGGCCTGGCGCGGCGTTTGGGCCGCCCGTTCAGGGCAGAAGGGGCGCGATCCCCGTTACTGAGCTCGGCCCATCTCCCCTTGGCGTACAATTCAGCTTCAAGAGGTGCCCATGCGTTCCTTCCTGTTCCCGCTCGTCTGCTGTGCCTGCATCGCCCAGAATCCCGAAGGGCTGCTGTCCTTCGACAGGACCCATCACGATTTCGGCAAAGTGTCAGCGGATCGTCCGGTGTCCCATCGCTTCAAGGCCACCAATCGAGGCACCGGGCCCCTGCAGATCCGCCAGGTGGTGCCCAGCTGCGGCTGCACCTACACCATGGTGGGCCAGTGGTATCTGAAGCCGGGAGAAAGCACGGAGATCGACGCCACTTTCAACCCCGCGGGCATGCGCGGGCCCGTGCGGAAATCCATGCAGGTGATCTCGGATGATCCCGCCAATCCCAGCATTCAGCTTTCCTTCGAGGCGGTGGTCATCC
This sequence comes from Bacillota bacterium, assembly GCA_021287085.1. Classification (GTDB taxonomy): domain Bacteria; phylum Acidobacteriota; class Holophagae; order Holophagales; family Holophagaceae; genus JAYREN01. Next base: position 4,401 of record JAJTBC010000060.1, read on the forward strand.
AGGACGTGATGCCCAGCACCACGGCTCTGTTCTTCGATGACGTGCCCCGCAATGCGCTGCGTCCCGGCGTGGTGCGCCTCATGTCCGGCAACGGCCAGCAGGTGCAGGTGGTGGACATCAAGTCTCCCATGGCGCCGTATCTCACGGGAACGTTCAAGGCAGAGGGCAAGGATGCAGTGGTGGACGTGAAGCTCGATCCCAAGAAGCTGCCCTCAGGCAAGACCAACGGCGTGGATGTCATCACCATCCGCACCACCAGCGAGCGCAGCCCCATGATCCACGTCACTGTGCAGTGGTCCCTGCGCGCCGCCGTGGTGGCCACGCCGCCTCGCGTGGTGTGGGAGGAATCCGCCGGAAAAACCCTCAAGGCCGCGATCCAACTGAGACAAGTGGACGGCAGGACCTTCCGGGTGCTGTCTGCCAAGCCCAGCAATCCCCTGCTGTGGGTGGAAGGCCTGGGCCAGGGCAGTGCCTCCGTGCAGAACCTCAACGTGGTGCTGGACGGCAAAGCCAAACCGGGCACCTTTTTCGAACGCGTTCTCCTGACCTTGGACGATCCTGAACAACCCGAACTGGAAATCCGGGTGGCCGCTGTGCTGCGGTGAGTTCGGAAGCCCTTTCCTCTCATTCCAGCAAGGGACATGCCCTGGCGGCTCTGGGCGCAGGGTTGCTGGCGGTGGTGTGGGGCGGCAGCTTCGCGGCCATGAAGTACCTCCTCAATTCGGGGCTCAGCGTAGGCTCCGTGCTGACGGTGCGGTTCTTCCTCGGCGCCGGTTGCCTGTGGCTCCTGGCCAAGGCGTTTCGCGTGCCCTTCACCCGTCAGGCCGTGCGCGATGGCCTGGTACTGGGGTTCTGGCTGACCCTGGTGTTCTGGCTCCAGACCGATGGCCTGCGCTTCACCACCACCACCAAGAGCGGTTTCATTACGGGCCTCTACGTGCTGTTCACCCCCGCCGTGAGCATCCTCTTCCGGGAACGCTTCGGCTTCGCCCACGGTCTGGGCGCCCTGGTGGCCGCCCTCGGGCTGTACTTCCTGGTGCATGAGCCCGGCGCGCCGTTCGGAGGCTGGAACTGGGGCGATACCGAAACGCTGCTGTGCGCCGTGGGTTGCGGGTTCCATATCGTGCTGACCACGCGGTTTTCGCGGCGCTCCAGCGGCTGGGTACTGGCCACCATGCAAGTGGCCGTGGTGGCGGTGGTTTCCCTCGTCATCACCGCCCTGCTGCCCGCGCCCCATGGATTCCAAAACCTCCTGAAACCTCTGAGCCAGCCCCAGGTCTGGGTGGCCATGGCCTACCTCTCCCTGCTGGCCACGGTGCTGGCCTTCTGGGGCATGTCCACCTTCCAGGCCTACCTGGGCGCCACCGAGGCCGCCATCCTTTATTCCATGGAGCCGGTCTATGCCGCGCTCATCGCCATGGCGGGTCTCGTGCCCGGCGTGCAGGAGCGGCTGGCCCCTTCCCAGATCTTCGGCGGCCTGCTGCTTTTTTCGGCCATGGTGCTGGCCGAACTGGGACCGCGCTGGTGGAAGAAGGAACGGCCGAGCTAGGCTGCGCCAACTACAGGTGATCCAGGATCACCAGGGTCACGTCGTCGGTGAAGGCGGTGGGATGGATGAAGGCCTGGGCATCGCGGATCAGGCGATCGGCTGCGGCGTCCTGATCCCCGGGCAGTTCGGCGCACAGCCGCGCCATGCCCTCGTGGCCAAGCTGCCCGTGGTCCTCCCGGGCCACTTCGATGAGGCCATCCGTGAACAGGATCAGACGATCACCGGGTTCGAAAGCCGCACGTTTTTCTTCGAAGGGAAGATCCTCTTCGATGCCCAGCATGAAGCCCTGGCCGGAGAGGGTGTGGGGCTGGTGCAGCCCGCCCTGGGCGCCCTGGGTCAGGAGAATGGGGGCTTCGTGGCCGGCCATCACGTAGCTCATGGCCCCGCCGGGGCGAATGTGGGCGATGAAGGCCGTGGCGAACTGCTCGCTCAAGGTGTTGCGGGCCAGGTCGCGATTCATGCCCTGGGCCCACACCAGAGGGCTCTCGCTCTGGCGCACATGGCTCTCGAACGAAGTCTTCACCATGGCGGAAATGAGGGCGGCGGTCACGCCGTGGCCGCTCACATCGGCCAGCAGCAGCGCCAGGCCGCCTTCAGCCGTGGGCAGGATGGAATAGATGTCTCCGCCGATGCCTTCGGCGGGCAGGTAGCGATGGGTGTAGCGGAACCCTGGCGCAAGGCCCGGCAACGCGGGCAGAAGGCCCATCTGAAGCCGCGCCGCCAGGGACAACTCCGCAGTGATGCGCTCCCGGAAGCGGGCCAGCTCCTGGTTCTGCCGCTTGATCTCCTTCTGCATGCCGATGGTGCGAAAAGCGCTCTCCACCTTGGCGACGACTTCCTGGGCGTGGAAGGGCTTGGAGATCATGTCGTCGGCGCCCAGGTTCAGGCCGCCGATCCGCGAGGCCATGCCTTCCACCGCCGACACGAGCACGAAGTACACGTCGCGGGTGGCGGGATCCTCTTTCACCATGCGGCAGAACTCGTCCCCTGACAGCTCCGGCATCCGCAGATCCGAAAGGATCAGATCGGGGCGGGCCTTCTCCATCTGCCTGAGGGCCTCGCGGCCATGCTCCGCCAGCATCACTTGGTACCCGGCGCGCTTCAGGTAGAAGCCCAGCAGATCGCGGATCTGGGGCTCGTCATCGACGACCAGGACGAGGCCCTTGTACATGGCGGCGAGGTTCAGGCGCCGCGCAGGGCATCCTGCTCGGTGGTGAAGATGGAGAAGTAGTTGGTCAGGTTGGTCTGGTCGAAGGTCTTCTTCACCTGAGTCGGCAGACCGCAGAGATGGAGCTTGCCGTTGTTCTTGTCCACGCTGTTGCGCGCGGCCACCAGCAGGCCTAGGCCCGACGAATCGATGAAGCTCACGCCTTCGAGGTTGATGACCAGGAGCTTGGGCTGATGCGCGGTCACCGTATCTCGGATGGCATCCCGCAACTGGGCGGTCACTTCGAAATTGACCTTGCCTTGGATCGTGACCACGGAAGCGTTGCCTTCCTGTCGCGTTTGAATGTTCAACATGGGGCCTCCTGAGTGATGCCTTGCAGAATACGCTTCTTCACGGCCTCTCGCTGCCGATGCTTGTACTGGGTATGGGAGGAAGGGCCGGAGACGGCACTTTCGAACCCCGACCGTTCCATGACTTGAACTTCGTGTGCAAAGAAGAAGGTAAACTCCTCCTGCTCCTGGATCAACTCAGGAATCCGAAGGAGATCGCTCAAATCCCCCTTCCCCATGCGATTCAATCGCTTCTGCACGTTTTTCAGGACGGATTCGGCGGGGTTGGGCAGGCGAATCAGGCTGCGGGCCGTGAACTGTACGGCAGAGTAACTGCTGCTGGAAAAGGGGTTGACCTCTGGACGGCCAGATACCAGGGTGAGCCGCTCGGAGACCCGCTTCCGCTCCTCCGGGCTGAGATCGCTCAGGCAAAATCCTTCGGGCAATTCCGATGACCATTCTTCCAGCGCCTCCAGATCCACCATGAGATTGCGGGTGCGAGTGGATTTCAGATGGGCGGCCATGACGATGTGGTGGTCCAGGAGGAAGCGCAGCACCATCAGCACCCCCAGCAGATCCTCGGCCACGAAGCGCAGGCCGATCTGGTCGTAGATGGTTTCGGCCACGTTATCGGGCTTGTGCAGCAGCTTGAGCAGCATGGAGACACGATCCTTGCTCTCCTTGCGCTTGATGGCCAGCAGCGGCACTTCGTAGCGGCCCCGCAGCGCCCATCGGCCTCCCTCCAGCGGCACCAGGAACCGCTCGTAGCGGTCAAAGATCTGCTGTTGGATATCCGGCATGAAACGCAGGTACACGTTGTTGTCCACGTGGAAAAGCGTGTGCATGACCCGCAGCAGGGCGCAGCTCCACCGCGCCCGGTCGTCCTGGGGCCGCTGCGAGGCCCAGGTGAGGAGATCCAGCGGGTTTTGCAGTTCGAAGAACTCGCTGGGGATATCCACCCCGGAGCCTTCCAGGATCACTTCCTCCACGAAGGCCAGGGCATCCTCGAACACCTGCACCAGATGGTCCCGATGATGCGGCACATCAGGGTCGTAGCCGTACCCCAGCGCAAACTCCCTGGCCTGCTCCACAGCGGGCAGGTTCATGCGGCGCTGATCGATGAAGGACGCGCCACCCAGGATCACGCGGGTGACTTCCGTGGGCAGAGGGAACAAAGCGTGGTTCAGCACAGGTTCATTATCGGCTCGAACGGGCGGAAACGAAAATCGGGGCGCCGCAATGGGCGCCCCGATTCCAGTGAGGCGATAGGGCCTACTTCACGGCGAAAGCGGCCACGAGCACGTAGATCACGAGGGCTTCGATGAGGGCCAGACCGATGATCATGGTCGTGCGGATGTTGCCAGCGGCCTGGGGATTGCGGGCGATGCCTTCGCAGGCGGCGACCACGGCCTTGCCCTGGGCCAGACCGCAACCGGCGGCGGCGATGGCGAGGGCCAAGTGGGCCAGGTACTGGCCTTCGAACAGGCTCTTGGTGGCCACGGGGCCGGCCTGGGCGAACGCGAAGGTCGCCAGGGTGAAGAGGAAGGCGGTGACGAGGAACTTCTTCATGGAAAACCTCTGAAAAAAGGGCGGCGGGGTTCGGAATCCCGACCGCGCGTGAAAACCAATCAATGATCGTGGGCCACGGCCCCGGAGATGTAGATGGTGGTCAGCATGATGAACACGAAGGTCTGGATCAGGCCGAAGAAAAGCCCCATGAACATGAGCGGCACCGGCACGAAGAAAGGCACCAGCGCGAAGAAGATGCCCGCCACCACATGCTCGCCTGCGATGTTGCCGAAGAGACGCAGGCTGTGGCTGAGGATGCGGGAAAGCAGGCCGAGAACCTCCAGGGGCCACATCAGAATCCACAAGAACCAGACAGGCCCTGCGAAGTGGCCGAGATACTTCCCG
>JAJTBC010000065.1 GCA_021287085.1 Bacillota bacterium
CACGACCGGGCGTTCACGTTCGAGGCCTTCATCGACCGCCTCAACGCCGATCTCGCCAACGGCCTGGGCAATCTGGCCTCCCGCAGCCTCAGCATGCTCCAGCGCTACCGCCAGGGCCAGGTGCCCGTTCCGACGGTATTCGACGAACTGGATGGCGAGGTGCGCGAACGCCTGCGTCAGATCGTTCCCACGTACCTGGAGTTGGCGGCCAAGCATGAATTCAACGCCGCCCTGGAATCGCTTTGGTCCCTGCTGCGCCACTTGGACGGCTACATCGTGAAGGCCGAGCCCTGGAAGCTGGCCAAGGACGAAACCCAAAGCGCCAAGCTCGATACGGTGCTGGCGCAGCTCTACCGTGCCCTGCGTCTTACCGCCGTGCTGGCCGCGCCCGTGATGCCTGAGCTCTGCCAGCGGCTTTGGGAAAGCCTCAGCCTGAGCGGAGCCGTGCAGGATCTCCGCTTCACCGAACTCGACGTGGAAGCCTCTGCGCCCGGTCCTGTGGCCGAAGCTCAGCCCCTCTTCTCCCGCATTGACAAGGAACTTGCCATGACCGAAATCGAAGCCCTCAAGGCCTCCGAAACCCCTGCTGTGCCTGTGGAGCAACCCCTGGACGTGCCGCCCCTCAAGGAGAACATCGACTACGACACCTTCGCCAAGACCGATCTGCGCGTGGGGCTCGTGCTGGAAGCGGAGGAGGTCCCCAAGAGCAAGAAGCTCATCAAGATGAAAGTGGATCTGGGCTTCGAGCAGCGCACCATCCTGGGCGGCATCAAGGAGGCTTATTCCCCCGCTGATCTCGTGGGTCGGCGCGTGGTGGTGGTGGCCAATCTGGCACCCCGCGCTATGATGGGCATCGAAAGCCACGGCATGCTGCTTTGCGCCAGCGACAACGCCAGCAAGCCCTACCTCATCGCGCCCCCGGAAGACGCCAAGCCTGGCTTCATCGTGAAGTGAAGGCAGGCGGGACGATTCTTGCGCACGCCGGTATTGAGCTTCCAGAGCGAGCTTCTGACCGATGCGCCCTTTGAGCTGATCCAGGCGCGTCTTCAGGATGAATCCACTGCGGGCTTCCGCTGCCTTCGACGATTCAAGGGCTGGCGCCCTGTGGTTTTCGATGGAGAGGCGCTCTGCCTGGTGTGGGAGCAGCGTATCTGGGGCGCATCGGAACAAGGGCGTCTTTGCTTTCGCCCAGATCCTAAAGGCGCCCATCTCCGGCTGGAAGGACGCATGAAAGGCTGGACAGGGTTTGCGGCGTTCGCGTGGTTGCGCTGGCGGGCGGATCACCTGCTGGAGCGGCTGGTGGCGGAGCTATGAGGCGTCGCGGCTTGCTCATCCTGCTTTTCCTGGTTTCCGCCGCCTTGGTTAACGCTGAAGGTCCGTGGCGAGAATGGTATCTCCTGTTCCAGACGCCTGCTCTCAAGGGCGTACATCTGAAGAGTTTCGTCATCACCCCGCACGCCATGGTCGAAGCCCCGCAGCCTGAAGCTGCCTGGTCCCGCTAGGAGGCACCATGAAACCGACCCTTTGGATGAAATCCTCCTGCACCACCTGCCGCAAGGCCAAAGCCCTGCTGGCAGAGTTGGGAGTGGAAGTCCAGGTGCGCGACTACTGGAAACAGCCGTTGACGGCAACGGAACTGGAAGGGCTGCTGCCCGAAGATCCTACGTCGATGCTAGGCAACAAAAGCCCTAAATTCACAGAATTGGGATTGAAAGATAAACAACTTTCCAAAGCCGAGGCCATGGCCTTGATGGTGGAAGACAACAACCTGCTGAAGCGACCTATCCTCGTGCATCCCAAGGGCACCGTGATCGGGCTCGACGAAGCCGCCTATCGAAAGCTGGTGTGAGATGCGCTTCATTACCTGGAATGTGAACGGTTTTCGCGCGGCCCTGAAAAAGGGGTTCATGGAATGGCTGGAGGAAGCCGATCCCGATGTGCTGGCGCTCCAGGAAATCCGCTGCGAATGGGATGAAGTGGAACTCGGCGTGCGACGCCAACTGGAAAGCGCCTTCGACATCTGCTGGTTTCCCGCGCGCAGCAAGAAGGGCTACGCCGGGTCGGCTACCTTGTCGCGGAAGGAACTGGGGTTCCAGCATCAACCGGGCCTGGGCATCGAAGCCTACGACCAGGAAGGCCGCATGGTGGTGAGTCGGCGCGAGAAGCTGGCCTTCCTTGCGGGCTATTTCCCCAATGCCTCCACGGGGCTGTCAAGGCTCGACTACAAGCGGGCTTTTGCGAGGGACTTGGCCGCCCAGGTGCGGACGCTGCACGGAGAAGGTCTGGACGTGATCCTGACTGGCGATATGAACGTGGCCCCGGAGGAAATCGACTTGGCTCGCCCCAAGGACAACCGCATGAATCCTGGCTTCACCGACGAGGAGCGAGAGGATTTCCGCCTCTATTTAGCCAGCGGATTGCACGATGTGCTGCGGGAACGGAACCCCGATGTGCCGGGCCTCTACACGTGGTGGACTCAGCGAGGGGGGGCGCGCGCCAAGAACGTAGGCTGGAGGATCGATCACTTCCTGGTGAGTCGAGCCTTGAAAGAGCGGGTGGAGATCGTCATCCATCCCGACGTGATGGGTTCGGATCACTGCCCGGTAAGTCTCGTGCTGACCTAAAAAAACGGGCCTCGAAAGGCCCGTTTGCGGAAGGCATTGACGCGCTACTTGATGCTCTTCAGCATGGGATCGGCAAGCATGGCCTTGACCTCGTCCGCGTGCTTGCCACTGGGAGCCAGTTCCAGGTATTTCTGGAAATTGGCCTTGGTGCCCTTGAGGTTCATCTCGGCGAACTCGCACATGGCCAACAGGTAGTAAGAATCGGCGAATTTGGGATCAATGGAGATGGCCTTCTGGAAGTGGGGCTTGGCCTCGGCAAGCTTGCTGGCGTTATAAAGCTCCACGCCTTGGTTATAGGCATTTTCGGGTCGAGGGCCTAGGATGGCGTCCAGCTCGCCCTGGTATTTCTGAAGGCCGGCCTTGTCCTCCTTGAACTTGGCCACTTCCACAAGGCTCGCGAGGACATTCTGGTCCTTGGGATTGGCGGCGTAGAACTTGGCCAGTAGAGGCTCGGCGGTGGCGATGAGTTCCGATCTTCGGGCTTCATTGACCTTGGCCACTTCCATCAGGACGAACGCGTAGGGGCGTTCCATGGTGGTCAGACTGGCCTGGTTTTTGGCCTTGGCTTCGTCAGTGGTGGCTTTGGTGAGGGCATCCTTGGCACCTGCCACCGAGGCTTCGAACATAGGGAGAGCCGTGACGAAATCCTTACGATTGTAGGCTTCAACGGCGGCATTGTAGGAATCGATCGCGACGCTGGCAGCGGCGGCGGACTCATCCTTGACCACTACGGACTTGCCGCTGGCAGCAGCCTCAGTGGGGGTGAGAAGCACGTAATCCTTCTTCAGGATGATGCCCAAAGGAACCTTTTCCCGTTCCTTGATTTCCGCGAAGCCGTTGGCAGTAACGGTAATGTCGTATTCCTTGGGTTCCAGGCCCACCTGGAGGAACTTGCCATCGGAACTGACTTTGAGCTCCTTGACCCAATTGACGCCCACTTTGGCGATCGAAACCTTGGCGGTGGGAACAGGAT
>JAJTBC010000085.1 GCA_021287085.1 Bacillota bacterium
AACTCATGATGACGGCCCCAGGCGTCAGCCGCCCGATGGTCGCACCCTGCTCCGCGACGATGGAACCTCCTTCCAGGATTTCGTCCCACCCGATGAGGCGTCGCCCCTTGGTGGTTAGATAGGCGTCGATCTGCTGCACGAACCAGCTCTGGAGCTTGTGCAGGGCCGGATGATCCGCGGGCTTGCCCTTCTCGTTCCGATAGTTCTGCAGATCCGCCAACGTGACCTCCGGCCCCACCAAGCCAAGCTGCTTCATGCGTTGGAGCGCCGACCCGCTGCGGGCCCACTCGGCCTTGGGGCACTCGTCGCCGCCGATGTGAATGAAGGTGGAAGGGAAGAGCCCCATCACTTCGTCCAGCACCTCCTTCAGAAAAGCGAAGGTCTTGTCTTCAACACTGAAAACGCTTTCGAAAATGCCCCACTCGCGCACCACTTCCAGCTTTCGGTCCGGGACGTTCCCCAACTCTGGATAGGCCACCAGGGCGGCGGTGCTGTGACCAGGCATCTCGATTTCCGGCACCACGGTGATGAAGCGGTCGGCAGCATAGCGCACGATTTCGCGAATATCCTCCTGGGTGTAGAAGCCCCCGTGGGGCGTGGCGTCGTAGCGCATCTGGCTCCCGCGATCCACGCGCATGAACTCGGGGATCACCGTTTCCCGCCGCCAGGCGCCTGCTTCCGTGAGCTTTGGGAACTTCTTGATCTCGATGCGCCAGCCCTGATCGTCGGTAAGGTGCCAGTGGAACACGTTCAGCTTGTGCAGAGCCATGAGGTCCAGATGCTTCTTGATGAAGCTCTTGGGCATGAAGTGGCGGCAGACATCCAGATGGCTTCCCCGCCAGGGAAAGCGCGGCGTATCCTCAATGGTGAGCGCGGGAAAGGCCCAGGTCGCGCCGGACACCTGGGCCTGCCGGTAGATGTCAGGCGGCAGCAGCTGGCGCAGGGTCTGGGTTCCGTAGAAAAGGCCCGCAGGGCGCCGGGCACGGATCTCCGCACCCTCCGGCCGGATCTCGATACGGTAGCCCTCGTCGCCCAAGGAGGTGGCGCGGGCATCCAGCACCATCCGAATGTTCCCTTTCTCGCCCCGACTCACGATGGGCAAAGGCAGACCCGTGGCCGGGCGCAGGCTGTCCCGCAGGCGTTCCGCCACGGGCACGGCCGCACCGTCGGCCAGGATCCGGGTATCTACTGTGAGTACGAAGTGGCCCTCTCCTTTCACCAGATGGGCGGGAACCGGAATCAGCGACTGGGCTCCGACCGAAGGTACAGCGAGCAGCAGGGCAGCAAGGGAACGCAGCATGACATCTCCGGGGATTACCCCCCCAGAGTAGCGTTTCCAGCCCCGCTTCAGAACCAAGTGGGGTGGTCCCAGTCTGGTCACCGCCCCACAGGCTTCGGCATGCCCCGTTCCTGGAGCCATTGGGCGATGCGCTCGGCCTTGGCGCCTCGGCCCAGGCTTACATTCCATTCGGGATGGCCGTGGAGCAGCAGGCCCTTGCCCACCCATTCGAGGCTGGCCTGAGCCAAGGGAATCTCGATGAATCCCGCCTTCACCATGCGGGCCGCGGGAGGATTCCAGAGCAGCAAGGCCCAGCGGGAGCGGCCTGCCAGCCAGGGAATCAGCTCGATGCGACCGTCGCCCACGCGGATTTCT
>JAJTBC010000106.1 GCA_021287085.1 Bacillota bacterium
TCCCAAGGGGTTCGTGACGAAGTTCCAGGATCTCTCGCTCCAGCTGGAGGCCTTCGAAGGGCCTTTGGATCTCCTGCTGCACCTGATCCGCGAGCACCGGCTGGATATCCTCGATCTGCCCATGGCCGAAGTAACGCGGCAATACATGGACGCCCTGCTCTTCATGGAAGAGCTGAACCTGGAGATCGCGGCGGAATTCGTGGCCATGGCGGCCCATCTGGTGCAGATCAAATCCCGTATGCTGCTGCCCACGCCTCCAGCCGAGGATGGCAGTGAAACCGATCCCCGCGAGGATCTGGTGCAGCGCCTGCTGCACTATCAGGCCGTGAAAGAAGCCGCCCAGGAACTGGTGGAGCGGGAAGGCCAATGGCAGTCCGTGGTTTACGCCCAGGGCCTGGATATCCAGGAACACGCCAAGGTGGAAGAACTGCCCATCCAGGCCACCTTGGCCGATCTGCTGGGCGCCTATCGAGAGGCTCTCAAGCGCCTGCTGCCGCCGCCGCCCGTGGAGGTTCGCACACCCCCCAAGACTCTGGATCAGCGCATCGCCGAAGTGATGGCCGAACTGGACGGCATGGCTTGGCTGCCTTTCGACGGGCTGCTGGGGCGCTCCCAAAACCGCGAGGATCTCGTGATGACCTTCCTGGCGCTGCTGGAACTCATGCGCACCGGGCGGGTTCGGCTCGTGCAAACCGAAATTTTTGGCCAGATACGTATTCAGGCTGCCTGATACCCTAAGCATTCCTTTTCCCAAGGAACTCCCATGTCTCCTTCGATTCCTGAAGATTCCAACACACCCCTCGTTCGCGACACTCAGCCCCTGCCCATCATTCCCTTGAGTGCCATCCAGGCCCTCCAGGCGGAAAATCCTCCGTCCGCTCCGGTTGCGCCGGAGGCGCCTTTGACTAAACCCGCAGGCAGGTCCTCCCTGCCGTTGGTATTGGGCCTGTTGGCGCTGCTCCTGCTCGGAGTCGGGGGCGCCGCCACCTACTACCTTGTGAAGCGCCCCATCCAGATGGATTCGACGAAGGACGCCCCCGCGAGCACCGCGGCCCCAACCGCAGCCTCGGCGCCGGTGCCACCGGAACTGCAAGCCTATCTCGACAAGGCCAACCAGGGCGATGTCACCGCCATGCATATGCTGGGCGTCATGTACTATCAGGGCCTAAACGTGAAGAAGAACCCCGAGGAGGGCCTGAAGTGGTATCGCAAGGCCGCTGCCGCAGGCAGCGAAGCCGCCAAGCGGGATCTGGAGGCCATGGGCCTCAAGTAGCCGAGCGCCAAGCTTCGATCCGCTGGGCCGCCGCCTTTCCCACCGCTTCCTTCAGGCTTTCGAGGGAGGCGGTTTTGACTTGAGTGACGCTACCGAAAGTCTGGAGCAGCTTGCGGGCCGTGGCCGTGCCGATGCCCGGAATGGCGGTGAGTTCAGACTGAAGGGTGCGCTTGGCGCGCAGGGCGCGATGATAGGTGATAGCGAAGCGGTGGGCTTCGTCACGAAGACGCTGAAGCAGTTGCAGCACGGGGCTGGAACGCGGAATGCGCAGGGGTTCGGAAAGACCGGGACGAAAAACCAGCTCTTCCTTCTTGGCCAGAGAACCCAATTCCAGGTGCTCCAGACCGAGTTCCTTCAACACCTCCTGGGCAGCATGCAACTGGCCCAGGCCGCCGTCGATAAGCACCAAGTCAGGCATGGCGCGACCTTCTTCCTTCATGCGTCGATAACGGCGCGTGAGGGTTTCCGACATGTTGGCGAAATCGTCGTTCCGCTCCTGGCTTAGCTTGTAGCGGCGATAGCTGCTCTTGGCCGGGGCGCCATCCTCGAACACCACGCACGAGGCCACCACTTCGCGGCCCTGACCGTGGCTGATGTCGAAGCACTCAATGCGGCGCGGCAAATGGGCCAGACCGAGAAAGGCTTGAAGGCCTTCCAGCACCGCCTGGTTGAGCCGTGCGGGCTCGAATTTCCGCTCCAGGGCCAGGCGCGCGTTTTCCTGGGCCATGGCCAGCAATTCCACTTTGTCGCCCCGCCGCGGCACCGCCAGGGTGGGCTTGCTTCCCCGCAAGGCGCCCAGCCATTCCCGCAGCACGTCGGCGTCATCGGGTTCTGCTTCCAGGAGGATGCGCGAAGGCACAGGTTCGCTGCCGTACACCCGCTGGAGCACCTGGGCCCACACGGCGCCATCCACGGCCTCCACCTCATCCAATAGGTATTCGCGGCGACCCACCATGCGACCTTCCCGCATCACCAGCCGATGAATGCAGGCTCGCCCATCCAGCACGGCGCTGCCATAGAGATCCGTATCCTCCTGATCCACCGTGGCTACCTTCTGCCGCGTGAACCAGGCATCCAGCTGCTGGAGGGCGTCGCGGTGCTGGGCCGCCTGTTCGAAGGCATGATTCTCCGCGGCCCGCCACATGGCCGCTTCCAACCGTGCCTTCAGCTCATCGCGCTTGCCTTCCAGGAACAGGCGAGCCTCCTTGGCCTGCTCGCGATAGGCCTCTGCTTTCACTGCGCCGATGCAGGGCGCTGTGCAGCGATGCAGCTGATACTTCATGCAGGCCCGCCCCCGCTGGCCATCGATCACCAGATCGCAATCCCGAAGCTGGAAGAAGCGGTACACCAGCTCGGCGGTGCGATAGGCGGTGCTGGCGGGGAAGAAAGGGCCGAAATAGAGGGAGCCGTCCTTCGTCACGCGCCGGGT
>JAJTBC010000110.1 GCA_021287085.1 Bacillota bacterium
GATTCGCCTTCGCGCTCCAGGCGGATCTTTTGGCCCCGGTCCACCCCTGCGGGAATCTGGAATCTCAATTTGCGGCGGCGATTCACCCGGCCTTCGCCACGGCAGGAGGTGCAGGGGCTGGGGATGATCTGTCCTCGCCCCTGGCAGCGACCGCAGGGGACGAACATCTGGAGGAAGCCCTGGCGCATGGCCACTTGGCCCTGGCCGCGGCATTGAGGGCAAGTCTGGGGCGAGGTGCCGGGAGCGCTCCCGCTGCCCTGGCAGGTATCACAGGTCTCCAGGCGGGGCACTTCGATTTCCTTGGCCTCCACGCCGAATACGGCTTCCCGGAAGGAAATCTGAAGGGTGTATTGAAGATCCGATCCGTGCTCGTCGTTCCCGCGCCGCCGCCCGCCGCCCCCAAAGATGTCGCCGAAGAGGCCGCCGCCGAAAAAGCTGCCGAAAATATCCTGGAAATCGGCGAACTGGTTGGGATCGAACTGGAAGCCGCCCTGGGAGGGAGCGCTGAAGCCAAACTGATCGTAATGGCGGCGCTTGTCACCATCCGACAGCACGGAATAGGCTTCCGCCGCCTCCTTGAACCGCTCTTCCGCTCCCTTGTCGCCGGGATTCTGATCCGGGTGGTACTGCATCGCCAGCTTGCGGTAGGCCTTTTTGATCTCTTCCAGGCTGGCGTCCCTGCCCACACCTAGAACTTCATAGTAGTCACGCTTTCCACTCATGGACTCAGATTAGCAGAGGCGCAGGTGGGCCATCCGCCTCCGGGCCTCCATAAGGGGTCACCTTAGAGGTAAGAGAACACTTAGGAGAGCGTGTCAAACACAATGCAACCATCTCAAGAAGACCAAAACTTGAGACTCGGAATCAGGGGACGATGAAAGATTGTTGGATGCGGCCGATAGGAGGCATTCCATTCGATGGATGCTTGGTTGGTTGTATCGGGTCTTTGGAGAGTTCATGTTCAAAAATCTTCGAATCGGACAACGCCTGACGATGGCTTTCGGGGTGGTTCTTACCCTGTTTGTGATTGCAGGTGGTTATGCCATATATGAAATGAATCGACTCGGGAATGATTTTGCCAAGGCTGTGAATGTTTATGGGCGGGCAGATCGACTCGCCGGGGACATGGCCTTTGAGGTACAGAGTAATCAACGCTATTTAAGGGCTCTTTTTGTTACAGATGATCAAACCGAAATCGCTGGAATGAAGGGTCGCTTTGCCAAGGCTTCCGAAAATTACAAGAAACTCGTTGCCGAGCTCGAAAGCCTTCTGATTTCTGAAGAGGCCAAAGGACTAACCAGCAAAATGGCTCAAGATGCTGTTCCGGCACAAGATTGCAACAAGCGAGTTGTATCACTTATGACAGACGGTCATAGAAAAGAAGCTGTAGGTCTCCTTTTGACAGATGGCCGACGTCTCAATGCCGCGTGGATGGCTGACCTGGAAGCACTTCAGGCGTTTACCAATGGGCAGATGAAAGCCGCTTACGAGCGAGGGAATGCGTCTCGACGGGCAGGTATGACGGTACTGATTCTACTGGCAGGCGCGGCAACGCTCGCGGGTGTGGTCTCGGCCATTTGGGTGATCCGCAGCATCACCCGGCCGGTGGGCGCATTCGTGGGCCTATTGGGCCAAGTGGCCGAAGGCAATCTCGCGGTGAAGGCAGAGGTGGATTCCCAAGATGAAATGGGGAGGCTGGGAGAAACGTTGAACCAGACACTGTCGAACCTGCGGGAAGCCATTCGGAAGGTGGTGGATTCTGCGGCGTCCGTGGCAAGCGGAGCCACGGAGCTCTCGGCTTCGGCCGAGGAGATGTCCTCGACCACGGACGAGATCGCCAAGGGCGGAGAGGCTATCCATGCCTCCACCGAGGCGGTGGCCGCGGCCATCACCCAGTTCTCCGCGAGCATCCAACAGGTGGCGGCGAACGTGCGGGTGTCGGTGAACCATTCCGAAGGCGCCGTGAAAGCCACTGAAGCGGGTGCCAAGGGGGGTGAAGCCATGGCGAAAGGCATGGCGCGCATTCATGAAACCACGGTGGATATCGCCAAGGCAGTTTCAGGTCATCCAGGACATTGCCCGCCAGACCAATCTGCTGTCCCTCAATGCGGCCATCGAGGCGGCGAAAGCGGGAAGCATGGGAAAGGGCTTCGCCGTGGTGGCCGAGGAAGTGCGCAAACTGGCCGAGCGGAGCCGTCAGGCGGCCGTCGAGATCGAAGGCATGTTGATCCAGGGCCGTGAAGCGGTGGCCCAGGGCAAGGAATCGGTGGAAACCACGAAGGGGTTGCTGAACGATACCCAGCAGGCCATCGGGTCCATGTCGAGCATGGTGCTGGAAATCGGCAGCGCGACGGAGGAGCAGAGCCGAACGGCCATGGATGTGGCCAAGCGGGTGGACGAAGTCACTCAGGAAGTGGCTCAGAACGCCGCCGCCACGCAGCAGATGTCGGCCACGACCCAGGAAATCGCACGCACGGCCCAAAGCCTAGCCAAAGTCTCGGAGGATCTTTCCCGGATCACGGCTCAATTCCAAGTTTGACGGGCGCCTTCGACCGCCCCGGTACGGTCTGAGCGATTTTTTGGCACCCGCTCAGGCCTTGGGATTCTTTCCTTCCTCCAGGGCGCTCATCATGGCTTCGCTGGCGGAGAGCACGGCGGCGGTGAGGAGCTTCTGCACTTCCAGTAGCCGGGTTTCGCAGGCTTTCACGGCGGGCATGTCCTTGCCGGCCACGGCCAGGCGGGCTTCATTGAGGGTGGCGCGCACCATGTCCTGTTCGTCTTCCGGCAGGTACTTGCCGCACTCGGTGAAGCTCTTGTCGCAGGAGAAGAGCAGGCCTTCGGCCGAGGCGATGTACTTCAGCTCGTCCCGGCGCTGCAGATCGGATTGCGCGTGGGAGGCCGCCTCGCGGATCATGCTCTGGATTTCCAGTTCGGAAAGGCCGGAACTGGGCCGGATGCTCATGCTCTGCTCCAGACCCGTCATGAGATCCTTGGCAGACACTTTGACGATGCCGTTGGAATCGATGTCGAAGGTTACTTCGATCTGGGGCACGCCCTTGGGCAGGGGTGGCAGATTGACGAGGTCGAAGCGGCCCAGGCTCTTGTTGAATTCGGAAAGTTCGCGCTCCCCTTGCAGCACGTGGACTTCCACCCGTGACTGATTGTCGGTGACGGTGGTGAACACGCGGCTGTCGCGAGCGGGAATGGTGGTGTTGCGCTGGATGATCTTCACGAAACCGCCACCCTGGGTTTCGATGCCCAGGGAGAGGGGCGTCACGTCCAGCAGCACCAGGTCCTTGATATCGCCGGTGAGTACGGCGCCCTGGATGGAAGCGCCTTGGGCGATCACTTCGTCGGGGTTGATGTCGCGGTTGGGTTCCTTCCCGAAGAACTCCTTCACCCGCTGCTGCACCAAAGGCATGCGCGTCTGGCCGCCCACGAGGATGATCTGATCCACATCGGCAGGCTGCCGGTCGGCTTCCTTGAGGGCGTCCTGGATGGGGATCATGGTGCGATCCACCAGGGCGCTCACCATGGCTTCGAGGTCTTCACGGGTGAGGGTGGCCTCCAGATGCTTGGGGCCTTCGGGGCTCTGGGCGATGAAGGGCATGCGGATCTCCACCCGATCCAGGGTGGAAAGCTCGCACTTGGCCTTTTCGGAGGCTTCCTTGAGGCGCTGAAGGGCCATGCGGTCCTTGGTGAGATCCAGCCCCGTCTGCTCCTTGAAACGGTCCACGAGCCACTGGAGGATGGCGTTGTCGAAATCCTCGCCGCCCAGGAACGTATCGCCGCTGGTGGCCAGCACATCGAACACGCCGTCGTTCATTTCCAGCAGCGTGAAGTCGAAGGTGCCGCCGCCAAGGTCATAGATGGCCAGGATTTCATGCACACCCTTCTTGTCGAGGCCGTAGGCCAGGGCTGCCGCCGTGGGCTCGTTGATGATGCGCACAACGTTCAGCCCTGCGATGCGGCCCGCGTCCTTGGTGGCCTGGCGCTGGGCATCGTTGAAGTACGCAGGCACCGTGATGACCGCATCCTGAATCTCTTCGTGGAGGAAGGCCTCGGCGCTTTGCTTCAGGTTGCGCAGCACGATGGCGCTCACTTCGGGTGGGGCATAATCGCGTTCGCCCACGCCCAGCCAGGCATCGCCGTTGGGAGCCTTCACGACGGAAAAAGGCAGACGGGGAATGGCCTCTTGTACATGGGGCAGATCGAATTTCTGTCCGATGAGCCGCTTGACCGCAAAAAGGGTGCGCTGGGGGTTGGTGACGGCCTGGCGCTTGGCGATATGCCCCACCAACACGTCGCCCTTGTCGGTGAAGGCCACCACCGACGGCGTGGTGCGACTGCCTTCGCGATTGGGAATCACTCGACGTTCGCCACCCTCCATGACGCAGGCGCAACTGTTGGTGGTGCCGAGGTCGATCCCGATGAGCTTGCCTGGCATTGGAGGACTCCCAGTGATCGGTGCGGGCTAGGAAAGATGCGCGTCGGGGGCGTGGTTCACGACCACCCGCGCCGGTCGAAGCAATTGGTTCCGCAGGAGGTAGCCCCGCTCGAAAATCGAAGCGATGGCCCCATCCGGCAGGTTGGGATCGGCAGTGGTGGTGAGGGCCTCCGCGAATTGGGCATCGAAGGTTTCGCCCACCTGGGTTTCCAGCCTTTCCACGCCCATGCGTTTGAGGGTGTCAAGGAACTGCTTGTGGATGAGGCCCACGCCATTCCGGAAATCATCCACCGTGGGATAGGTGGCGCTGATGCAGCGTTCGAAATTGTCCAGCACCGGCAGGAGATCCAGCAGCAGCTTCCGTTCTGAATTGTCCACGGCCAACTGGATATCGCGGGTGGTGCGGTTGCGGTAGTTCGCAAAATCCGCCAGCAGGCGATGATGCTTTTCGATCTGCTCGGCCTCGCGCTTTTCGGCGTCGATGAGCTTGCGCGTGGTCTCCTGCATCTCCTGTTCCAGTTCCTGGAAAACGGGATCGCTCACCTCCTCCACCGACCGGGGTACGGGGGCCATGGAACGATGGCGAGGATCGGGCGTGATCTCCGCAACCTCGTCGGCCAAGGCCTGGAGATCATCCACTCCCTCAAGCCCTTCCAGGGTCAAATCAACCGTGTTTTCCGCCGGAGGCAGGAAATCGTCGTCGGGATCGAGAGAACTAGGTCGAAAAGGATGGTTCATAAAGCGATTGTAGGCATTAACGGGATTCGGAGCCAGCCTTGGTTTGTGCTGCGCCGGGAAACAGCGCTTGGATGCAAAAAGGCCCGCCTAAACCTGCCAAAGAGAACATTTCCTGGCTTGGAAACGGCGGGCTCAGGGGCGGTTTGGACGGCGGCTTTGGATCAACTGGCGCGACCACCAGGCAAGCCCGCCCACCACCTTCGCGTAATCCAGACGCAGGGGCCCGAGAAAGGCGAACACGGCGGGATCGTGACCCGGCGGCGCCACGGTGCGCATGGCGGTGGCCAAGGGAATATCGGGGAAGTACGGATTCTCCGAACCCAACAGCAGCATCACCTCGTCGGAAGAGGCTTCCGCGAAGGCGTTGAGCAATCGGGCCAAATGCCCGTGCTCCTCGAAGGCTTCGATGATTTCCCGAAAGCGTTTGGAATCCTCGAACTCAGGCCGCCGCAGCAGTTCGCGAAGGCCCGAGACCACCAGATGCGAGTCTTCGGGGCTTTCTTCCTTGGCCATGCGTTCCGCCAGTTCGGCCAAGCGCAGGCGCACCTGGCGTGCTTCGTCGGCCTGGCCCCGCAGGGTTTCCAGCAGGGAATGGCGCATGGCCGCCAGCGTGCGGCCTTGGAAGTGGGCGGTGGCGAAATTTCCCAGCTCCGTGAGGGTGGCGGCGTCGAAGCCCAAGGTGTTCTCGATGACTTGGTGTTCCACTTCTCCGGTGCTACCCACCCATACGGCCACGAGGCGATGAGACCCCAGGGGCACGAATTCGAGTCGCACCAGGGCGCTGGTGGCCAATCGCACCGGCAGCGCGATGCACACGCCGCCCATGACTTCGCTCAGCACTCGGCTGGCGTGGCGCAGCCATCCGTCGGGATCCTGGTCCAGTCCTTCGAAGGCCGCAGAAAGCTTGGAACCCACATCAGGCGTGGGCGCCTGGGGCCGCATCCAATGATCCACGTAGTAGCGGTAGGCCCGTTCCGTGGGCACACGGCCTGCGCTGGTGTGGGGCTGGGCCACGAGTTCCGCTTCCTCCAGATCCGCCAGCACGTTGCGGATGGTGGCGCTGGAGACAGGGTTGGGGAAACGCAATGCCAAGGCCCGCGAGGCCACAGGTTCTCCTTCCTGGAGGTAACTTTCCACCAGGAATTTCAGGACGGTTTCGCTTCGCGGGTTGAGGCTGGTCATGGGGCTGCGTTCGGCAGAGTGGCCTTTCCCGACTATACTTTGAAAATGCAGCACTCCTTTGGAGGACCTATGAAATCCCATCATCGTTACGTCCGTCTGGCTTTGCCTTTCGCGGGAGCCATCCTGATCCTGGGCTCCTTGGCCTGCGAGAAAAAGCTTAGCCCTGAGGCCATTCAGGCTCAGGAAGTGGCCAAGTCTGCGGATTCCCGCGTGGCAGCCCTGGAAAAGGAACTGGCCGACATGAAGGCCGCGAAGACTGAGGGCGGCGATGCCGCTCACGTGACCCAGGGCCATCAGAAGGCCATCGAGAAGCAGTTGGCCGAGGCCAAGAGGGCTGCCGAAATGAAGCGCAAGGCCGCTCAGCAGCTGGCCGCCCAGCCTGCCCCCGCCGAAGCGCCCAAGACGGTGCTGGTGGACGTGCCTGCGGGGTCCAAGCTCCAGGTCAAGCTGGCCAAGGATCTCGCAACGGATTCCGTGCAGGCGGGTGATGCCTGGGAAGGCACCCTGGCCGAGGATGTGGTCGTGGGCAACAAGACCGTGTGGCCCGCGGGCACGGTGGTGCGCGGCGTCGTGAGCCAGAGCACTCCAGCCGGTCGTTTGAGCAGCGGCAACGGCGGTCTGGGCATCAAGCTCACCGCCGTGGGCGCCAACGACGTCGATGCGGGCGTCTACCTCGTGGCCGGCACGGCCAGAGGCGAGCGCAACGCCAAGTACATCGCGGGCGGTGCGGCCCTGGGCGCCCTGGTGGGCATCCTCTCCGACAAGAACAACCGCAACGATCACGCGCTTGGTGGCGCCGCCATTGGCGCCGCCGCCGGCACGGCCGCTGCTGCGGCCAGTGCCGACACCGTGATCCGCATTGGCGCCGCGCAGCCGGTGACCTTCACCCTGTCGGCTCCCGAAAAGGTCAGCGTCAAGCCTTGATCGTTCAGTGAACGATTCCGAAATCCTGATCGCCCTGTGCGAAGCCTCCCGCCGCCTCCATGACGCAGGTCTGTTGGCGGCGGGAGATGGCAATCTAAGCGCCCGTCTTCGGGATGGCCGCATCGCCATGACGCCTGCGGGCGTACCCAAAGCCTGGGTGAAGCCGCAGGATTTCACGTATCTGGCCCTGGATGGCCGTGTGCTGGAAGGCCGTCCCAGCAGCGAGCGGGCCATGCACCTGGCGATCTACCAAGCCTGCCCTGAGGCCCAGGTGGTGATCCATGCCCATCCGCCGGTGGCCGTGGCCTGGACCGTGGCGCGGCCCGAACTGAACGAATTGCCCGCCGAGGCTCTGCCCGAAGTGATCCTCGGCGCCGGGGCCATTCCCATCGTGCCCTACGCCCGTCCCGGCACCCCTGAATTGGCGGCCTCCCTGCTTCCCTACCTGCCTGCCCATCGCCTGCTGGTGCTGGCGCGCCATGGCGCCGTGGCCTGGGGCGAGGATGCCATGGAAGCCTCCGGCGCCATGGAGCGTCTCGAACACGTGGCCCGCATTCTCAAGGCTGCGGTGGAGCTGGGGGGACCCACCTTTCTTCCTCCTGATGAAATCGGGGCCCTGCATCGCATGAGGGCGGAACTCGGTCCCCGGATCCGCTGATGAAAGACCTGGATTCCCTCGCCCTCAAGGTGCACCACGGCCAGCTCTGGATTCTGGACCAGACGCGGCTTCCCCATGAAGAGGTGTGGCTCCCAGGCGATGATCCCAAGGCCATGGTGGGCCATATCCAGCGTCTTTCCGTGCGGGGCGCGCCCCTCATCGGTGTGGCGGCGGCC
>JAJTBC010000111.1 GCA_021287085.1 Bacillota bacterium
CCAGCGGTCGAGATGCTCCACGATCCTGAAGCCCTCTTGAGAAGAAAACCGTGTGCGAGCCAGTCCGTGAGGCTCGGAATAGGAAATGATCACGTCTCCGTTGCTGGCACAGGTCAGCCCTTCGATGCTGTCATCCCGCAGACCATTCTTGCGGGTCAAATGATGCCAAGCACCCCCATCCTTGATCCTCAGGCCCGAATTACCTGCCACCCAGAGTCTTCCTTCTCGGTCCTCGATCACGCAGGTGATGCGCTCATCCTTGCGCCCACCCGGCAGAATCACCGGCTCGAAGATCCACTGGGAGCCCCGCTTTTCCCCTTTCTGCAGTCCCTCGGTGATGCTGCCTACCCAAATGGATCCTTGGCGATCCATCAGCGCCGTCGGGAGGCCGGTGCTCCCTAATCGGGCGGTGGCCATCGAAATCCATCGCAGTGATCCATTCCGCTGGATGATGAAAAGTCGAGCCGGCCATGTGGCCCCCATGAGCTCGCCGCTGGGCGTGCGAGAAAGGGTTAGAACACATATGTTCCCTGTGCCCTTCACAAGGTTCCAGCGACCATTCTCCCATCGGGCCAGGCCTGCTTCTGTTCCTGCGTACAGGTTGCCCCAGTCGTCCCGCGCAATCTTCCACACCGTGTCACTGGGAAGACCATCCTGTTTTGTATAGGACTTGAAAATGCCTCCGCCGCGGACCCGCGATAAACCTAAGCCTCCCATCCAGATAGATCCTTCACGGTCCTCCAGAATCGCAACGATATGGTTTCTAGGCATGCCTTCCAGCCGCCCCAGACTTGTCCATTGTCCCTTTTCATAGCGAAAAACGCCCTGAGGCGTAGGGGCGAGAATACGCCCCTGGCTGTCCACGCCCAGAGTCGCTTTGATCGGTGTGGCAGCTTGTCCTTTCAGCATTTCGACAAAGCCGTCTTCATCAGGACCTTTCCGCCACACATGCTCGGTGGACCGAGCCCACAACGCGCCTTCGGAGTCGTCCCCCAAGGCATGCACGGTCGCCTTCCTCATGGTGCGATCCACCTTGGCTTCTAATTCCCTCCAAGAAGCACCAAGGGGTTTTTCGTAAAACGACGAGACCTGCTTGTCCCACACGGCGACGATGATTCCGCCTTTTCGGGACACATGGAGTGCCGCAATCAACTTGGAAGGCACCTCTTCCACCAGGCGGAACTTCCCGTTCTCTCCCTGCTCGAATAATCCGTGGGTGGTGGCCACGAGGAGGTGGCCATCGTGACCCGACGCAAGAGCGATTACACGATCGGGAGAAAGTCCCTCGCTTTCGGTCACTGCGATGAATCGCCCCTGGTCATAGCGACAAAGCCCTTGGAAGGTGCCGCACCAAAGGGTTCCGTCAGTGGCCACGTGCAAGGTGGTGGCCGACACCGTCGGCAGGCCGTCCTTCAGACCAAACTCACTGAATCGCTTTCCATCGAAACGGAAAACGCCTCCCTCGGTGCTGACCCAGATAAAACCAAACGGATCCTGCACGATGGAACCCACCGTCAGGTTTTCCAGCCCATGCTCAACACCATAGGCTTTGTAAAGCTGTTGGCCGGAGACCTTCACCTGCGCTTGCAGGCCGCCCACGGAGAGAAGGACCAAACCGCAAAGAAGTTGGAGGGTACGAGCCAGCATAGACCTCATCTTTCCTATGACCATCTTATCGACGCCTTCGGCCTCCGTATTGAGAACTCGTTAACGAAGGGCCAAACCCGTGTGCTCGCTCACCGACCTCAATCTCAGGCTTGGTTCCGAAGCCTCGTGGCGCTAGGCTAAAGAACGCACGTGTGTGCCTTGTAGGAGCAACGACCATCTATGAGTAAACGCGGACTGGGCAGCCTGGCGGACCTGGCTAAAATCCTGGAGGAAGCCTCCAATCCTGAATCCGTAGTCCGAGAGGACCGCAAGGAAGTAAAGCCCAAGGCGGTGGTGGCGCGCAAATCGGGAACCGCGATGGCCCGTGTCATCGACCCCAAGCGCAAAGCCTGGTACGACAAGCGCCTCAAGGAACAATCGGAAAAAACGGAAGGCGCCCGAATGGAGGCCGAGGTGATCGAGCCCATCGTGAAGCCAGCCGTCACCAAGGCCGTGGCCAATCGCGTAGGCTCCACCCTTCTGCAGACCCTGGCTGCTACGAAGGATGCCAAGAGC
>JAJTBC010000132.1 GCA_021287085.1 Bacillota bacterium
GGATCACGTCATCGGCTTGGCCCAGCCCTTCCTGGATCCAATCAGCGGCGTCCATGGCATGACACAACCCGTCCAAGCTCGCGTTCGCGAGGTTTTTCTGGGCCCAGGCCACCGCGTGGGGTTCGGATTCCACCAGCGCGAAATGCTGGAAGCGGTCCCTCAGCAGCAGGGAGAAAAAGCCTACGCCGCCGTAGAGATCGAAGAGCGTTCGACCCTGCAGATCCCAGGCGTCGAAGGTGTGGCGAAAGGCCTCCATGGCCCATGGCGCGCAGACCTGGAAGAAGCCCCCCGCGCGATGGTTCACCGTGGCCTCGCCCATGCGATGGCTCACGGGCGCCTGATTGGGGTGCCAGCCATCGGGCTCCAGCCGCCAGTTCCGGCCATCTTCCATGACGGCGAACACTTCTCCCGCGGGGGTGCCCGTGACCAGTTCCCATCGCTGAGGGCGCCCAGGCAGGGCGCCTTCTTCCAGGGCTTCCTGCAAACGCGGAATGGCCTGGGAAAGCACGGAGTGCGCGGCAGGACAGGCCCTTACCGGCACGATGGAATGGCTCTTCCGGCGATGGAAGCCCAAGGTGCGTTGCGCCCAGTGGAGCTGGATGCGATGCCGCTTGGCCTCGGCTGGCGCAGGTTTCCAGGTCCAGGCAGAGAGATCGGGCAGCTGGCGGCGAAGAAGGTCTTCCACCATCTGGCGTTTCAGGTCCGAAGCTGCGTCGCCGCTCTCCCACAGATCGCAGCCGCCGCAAAGACTTGCCACGGGGCACCCTGCGGGAACGCGGCGGGGGTCCGTCTGCACCCAACGCAGCACCTCGCCTTCGCCGTGGCGAGGCTTCCAGCGCACTTCCGCCTCCACCTCCTCGCCTGGGAACAGAGCCAAGGGCGCCGAAAGCAGGATCAGCCTGCCATCGGCTTCCCGCCCTACGCCCAGGCCGCCCCAAGCCAATCGCTCCACGCGCCCTCTCCATTTCGTCTTGGGCGCTGCCGAGGGCGGGTACACTGAAGGCCGCTTTCGATCGTTTGTCCTGGAGCCATCCTTGCGCTTCACTGTCGCACTCCCCTTCTGTCACCGTAGCAGCCTGGAAGGGCGGCTGGGCAGGGAGTTGCTGCGCGCGCTGGAGTGGCGCGACGATGGCCCCGCCGAGGTGGTGCTGGGACAGGAGGGCGAAGGCGAATTGGTCGCCTGCGTTTCGTGGCCTGAGCTTGAAGGCGCGGCGGCTCTGCTCACAGTGGCCTTTCAGCGCCACAAGGATCGCCTGGACATGGAGCGGCTCCACGATGTGGGCCGTGCGCTCGCTTCGGAACAGGATCTGGACAAGCTGCTGGATCTCATCCTCACCCAGGCCCGCCGTCTGCTGAGTGCGGAAGCGGGTTCCCTGTACCTGGTGAAAGGGGAAGGCCAGGCCCGGGAGCTGCTCTTCGCCCACACCCAGAACGCTCAGGTGAGCTTGCCTTTTCATCGCTTCACCATGCCCTTTTCCCTTTCGAGCATGGCGGGCTTCGTCGCTTCCACCGGGCAGAGCTTGTGCATCGCCGACGTCCATCGCCTGCCGGAGGATGCTCCGTACCGTTTCAACGACAGCTTCGACCAGGAAACGGGCTACCGCACCGTGTCCATGCTCTGCGTGCCTTTGAAGGATACGGAAGGGGAAATCCTGGGCGTGCTGCAGCTCATCAATCGGCGTTTGGAAGGGGAGGATGAAAGCCGCGAACCCCAGCCTTTTTCCGCCTCCCACCTGCGGCTGGCGGAAAGCCTGGCGGGGCAGGCGGGGGTGGCCGTGAAGAACGCGGGGCTGCGCCAGGAAATCGAAACCCTGCTGGAACGGTTCGTGGATGCTTCCGTGCTGGCCATCGAGCAGCGCGATCCCGTGACCAGCGGTCACTCCGGGCGCGTGGCCGCGCTCACGGTGGGTCTGGTGGAAGCGGTGAACCAGACGCCGGATGGCCCTTACGGGGAGCTTTTCTTCAACGAGCGGCAGTTGCGGGAAGTGCGCTACGCCGGACTGCTGCACGATTTCGGCAAGGTCGGCGTACGCGAACAGGTGCTGGTGAAGGCCAAGAAGCTGGAACCTCTGCGCCTGGAACTGGTGCTGCATCGCCTGCGGCTGCGCCACGAGGAACGCCTGCGGCAGCGCATGGCCCAGGACTGGCGCGGGGGACTCGTCTTCGATGCCGCGAGCTGGGAGATTGTGGAACGCGAATTGAAGGAAGAGACCGATCATTTCGTGGCGCTGGTGCTCCAGGCCAACGAACCTTCGGTGCTGCCTCAGAATGTGCAGGAAGACCTGGCCCACCTGGAGCTTCTGACCTGGGGCGGAACGCATCCGGTCATGG
Organism: Bacillota bacterium; assembly: GCA_021287085.1. Lineage (GTDB taxonomy): Bacteria > Acidobacteriota > Holophagae > Holophagales > Holophagaceae > JAYREN01. The sequence continues at coordinate 2,332 of JAJTBC010000132.1, forward strand.
AACCTTGCGACATGGCTTCCCTCCGCATCGCCAAGGGCAGCCTCACGGAAGAAGAACGCCGGGAGATCGAAAGCCACGTCACCCACACGTTCCGCTTCCTGCAGCAGATTCCTTGGACGCGGGATCTGGCCTCGGTGCCGACCATCGCCTACGCCCACCACGAGCGGCCTGACGGCCAGGGCTATCCGCGCGGTCTGGCCTCGCCGGATATTCCCCTGCAAAGCCGCGCCATGGCCATCGCCGACATCTTCGACGCGCTCACGGCCCAGGATCGCCCCTACAAAGCCGCCGTGCCGCTGGCGCGAAGCCTGGACATTCTCCATGCCGAGGCCAAGGCAGGGCATCTGGACTCAGAGCTGTTGAGGCTTTTCATGGAAGCGAAGGTGTACGAGCCGCGAGAAGGTTGAGGAAAGCCCTTCTGTGCGAAAATGGGCGTTCTGGAGACCTTCATGACTGAACGAACCACCGCCACCATCGACATCCAGGGGATCATGGACCTGCTCCCCCATCGCTACCCCATTCTGTTGGTGGACAGAATCCTGGAATACGAAAAGCACCAGTGGATCCGTGGCATCAAGAACATCAGCATGGGCGATCCCATCTTCCAGGGCCACTTTCCCAAGCAGCCCATCTTTCCTGGCGTGCTCATCGTGGAGGCCATGGCTCAGACCGGCGGCTGTCTGGTGATGCAGGACATGGAGGATCGCGACAAGAAGGTGATCTACTTCATGGCCATCGATGGTGTGAAGTTCCGCAAGCCCGTGGTGCCCGGCGACCAGCTGGTGATGGAGGTGAAGGTGGTGCAGAACAAGGGCCGCATCTGCAAGATGCGGGGCGAGGCTTTCGTGGACGGCCAGAAGGTGGCCGAAGCGGAATTCATGTCCATGCTCATCAATCTGGACGAGGGGAAGTAGCCATGGCCGCCACCATTCATCCTTCCTCGGTCATCAGTCCCGAAGCGCAGATCGCCGACGGCGCCATCATCGGCCCCTTCTGCGTGGTGGAGGGCAACGCCAAGATCGGCGCCCGCACGGTGCTTCGCAGCCATGTGGTGATCGGTCCCCACACGGAGCTGGGCGAGGACAACGAAATCTATCCCCACGCCACTATCGGCATGGGGCCCCAGGACCTGAAGTTCAAAGGCGCGCCCACCCGGCTGGTGATTGGCCATCGCAACGTGTTCCGGGAAAGCTGCACCATGCACCGGGGCACCGAAGGCGGCGGCGGCATCACCACCATCGGCGACGACAATTTCTTCATGACCGGTTCCCATGTGGCCCACGACTGCCACGTGGGTTCCCGTAACATCTTCGCCAATAACGGCACGCTGGCGGGGCATGTGGAAGTGGGCGACGGCTGCACCGTCGGAGCCTTCTCCGCCGTGCATCAGTTCTGCCGGGTGGGCGATCACGCCTTCATGGGTGGTTTCACGGTCGCCACCCAGGATGTGCTGCCCTTCATGAAGACGGTCGGCGCGCGGGACACCAAGAGCTATGGGGTGAACGCCATCGGTCTGCGCCGCAAGGGGTTCGACCCGGAGGTGGTGGAGGCGCTGGTGAAGGCTCACCGCCTGCTCTACCACAGCGGGCTGTTGAAGGAGGAAGCCATGGCCCGCACCGAAGCGGAGCTGGGTTCCGTTCCCGAAGTGGCCTACCTCCTGCGCTTCGTCCGGGAAGCCAAGCGGGGCGTGCATCGTGGGTG
>JAJTBC010000179.1 GCA_021287085.1 Bacillota bacterium
AAACAGCCCCATGGCCCATCCCGTAGCCGTGCTGTTCGGGTCGCCGAAGCCTCACCGCTTCGGCGCGGATTGAAACGATCTGGGCTGGCGACTTTTCAGGCCGGGGCCAAGGTCGCCGAAGCCTCACCGCTTCGGCGCGGATTGAAACCTATGGTGGATCCACCGTAGTTGCGATTCGGCTTGTCGCCGAAGCCTCACCGCTTCGGCGCGGATTGAAACCCCTACCAGCTTGAAGGTGCCAAGTGGCTGTCCGTCGCCGAAGCCTCACCGCTTCGGCGCGGATTGAAACCAGGTGGCAGCCCGGCTTAAGGATTTCGGCTGTGTCGCCGAAGCCTCACCGCTTCGGCGCGGATTGAAACACATCGTCGAGCAGCTGGTCGGTGAGGGCCTTGGGTCGCCGAAGCCTCACCGCTTCGGCGCGGATTGAAACAACGAAACCGAGATGGCCCTTGTCTGCTGCAAAACGTCGCCGAAGCCTCACCGCTTCGGCGCGGATTGAAACACGGAAGATGACTTTCTTGGTGTGGTCGGTGAGGGTCGCCGAAGCCTCACCGCTTCGGCGCGGATTGAAACCCGCGCATGATGACGCGGTAGGAAGATCCGGTTTGATCGCCGAAGCCTCACCGCTTCGGCGCGGATTGAAACAGCGTTGATCCAGAGGTTCCCCGCCGCGAACTTCGCGTATGACTGAGCCGTGCTGATCAGCTCAAGACCAAGCTCCTGACAAGTGCGCCGCACGAAGGCCATGGCCGCCGCGCCGTCTCCGGTGGCGTATTGCAAGGTGCGCTGGGCCTTATCCAGGGCCATGGTGGTGTCCATGACCTCTTCGAGCATTCCGCGCAAGGCCCTCAACGCTCCAAAGGCTGCTGCCGCATGCACCGCGAGCTGCGTGGTGCTGGCGCTGGCGGCCTTGCTGCTGGCGTCCATCTGCTCCGTGCTGCGATGGAGGGTTTCCACACTCGCGTTCAGGGTGCGTACTGCCCGGTCTGACCCACCGATCGACGTCTGCACCCCCGTTGCACCCTGAGCCAATTCAGCCTGTACGCGCCGAAAGCCCTCCGCCAGCTGGCTTGTTGCGCTCAAGGCCTGACGGGCATCCAGACTGAATCGAAGAGTGATCTCGGCGTTGTTCATGGCAACCGTGGACAGGGGGTATAAAATGGAAAAGCGGAGACTGCGATGTGGGAACTATTGCTCGTGGCGCTAGGTGTGATGGCTTACTTGGCCATTGGGCGCAGCACGCAAAGCACCAAGCAGCGCATTCGGGAACTTGAGGCGGAAAGGGCGGCCCATCATCAACGCAGTGTTGAACTGCGGGCTCGACTGAATCAGCCGCCCCCACCCGCCAACGTGATTCCCTTCAAGGCCAACGGCTAATCCCCATCCCATTGCGGGGGATCCGGCGGCGTGCCGCCGCCGAAGCCTCACCGCTTCGGCGCGGATTGAAACGACCCTGAGTGCCAGAATTGGGGACCGGCCTAGATGGAAACCCTTTGTAACTTGTTACGAGGAACGGCTAGGTGGCTTTGTTACTCACCTTCCGGGCCTCTCCCGCCCGGTCCCAGGTTCGCAACTGGCCTCTTGACCCTTCGAGTTGTTCTTTTGGGTGGTCCTGCCGTATGCTCGAAACCATCCCGCGAAGCCTGACCGAGAGGCAGGCCCTGCGGCCCAGGACTGCGGCTCTTCGGAGCACTCCCGCTGGACCCCGGAACAGCGCCCGGCGTGGGATTGAGTTAAGGCTCTTCGTCTTCGGATGAAGAGCCTTTGTTTCATGGTGGAACGGCGAGGGGCATCATCACTCACCTTGCCCCCTTGGTCTTGAGCCGTCTTTCTTCATACTGGGAGGGCCGAGTGTTGAAGGCGGAGGATCATGGCGGGATCGAGTCTGTGGATGCTGATCGACGACATCGCGTCGGTGCTGGACGACGTGGGGCTGATGACCAAGGTCGCGGCGAAGAAGACCGCCGGGGTATTGGGCGATGATCTGGCCCTGAACGCTGAGCAGGTGGCTGGCGTGCGCGCGGAGCGGGAATGGCCGGTGGTGTGGGCGGTGGCCAAGGGATCGCTGGTCAACAAGGCCATTCTGGTGCCCACGGCGCTGGCCCTCAGCGTGTTCGCGCCGGGGCTGGTGCTGCCGCTGCTGATGGTGGGCGGCGCCTACCTTTGCTTTGAGGGCTTCGAAAAGGTGGTGCATGCGTTCCATCGTCGCCGTCACCCTGCTTCTGTGCCCACGGAGATCCAGGAAGAGACGGACCTCGCGGATCTGGAGCGGAAGAAGATCCGTGGCGCCATTCGCACCGATTTCATTCTCAGCGCCGAAATCATCGTCATCGCGCTCGGCACTGTAAAGGATGCGCCTCTCACTGTGCGGGTGCTGGCGCTGATCGGCGTGGCGCTGCTCATGACCGTGGGGGTGTACGGGTTCGTGGCGGCACTGGTAAAGCTGGATGATCTTGGCCTTGCCCTGGTGCGAGGGCGCGCCCGTTGGAAGGCGGCGGTGGGGCGCTTCCTGCTGGTGCTGGCGCCGCGCCTGATGCGCTTTCTTTCCTTTGCGGGAACCTTGGCCATGTTCCTGGTGGGCGGCGGCATTCTGCTGCACGGCCTTGCGCCGAGCCTTGGGCATCTTTCCGTTCCCCTGTTGCCCACGGTGCTGAATCTGCTGGCGGGGGTGATGGCAGGCGCCCTGGTCTTCCTGGTCGTGGCGGGCGTGCGTGGCGTGATGCGTCTAACTACACGGTAATGACCACGATCTCCGGGTCCACTTCGGCCTTGAGGATGCCTTCGATGGCCATGAGGGTGCCCGTGAGGCCGCTGGGACAGGTGGTGCAAGCGCCCTGGTAGCGGATCATCACCTGCTTGTCGTGGCGGCCCACGATCTCCAGGCCGCCGCCGTCGGCGGCCAGGGCGGGAAGGATCTGGATGCTCAGCACCGTGCGAACTTTCTCCAGGAA
>JAJTBC010000116.1 GCA_021287085.1 Bacillota bacterium
GCGCGGGGGAACTGGCCAAGCCCATCACGCCCCACGTGCTGCGCCATTCCTTTGCCACGCACCTGCTGCAGAACGGCCACGACATTCGCACGGTGCAGGAGCTGCTGGGCCATCGCGATGTGGAGACGACCATGATCTACAGCCACGTGCTGAACAAGGGCGGGCGCGGCGTGAACAGCCCGCTGGACGCGATCTGAACAGGAGTGTCGGAGCGTGAAGAATTGAAAAACAGGATGGACAGGATCTAAAGGAGCCCAGCTTTTCTCAGTGCTCTCTCCGTGTTTTTCTCCGTGTCTCCGTGGTGAATCAAATCCGCATCAGCCTTTCACGTGTGCCAGGGCTTCGCGCAGGCAGGCTTCCCAGGTTTCGTCGGGGGTTTCCTGCAGGGAAAACTCCACGGCGTTGTTGGCCGGGCGGGCTTCGCCGTGGGCGGACCAGGCGTCGAAGAGGGCGTCGAGAGGGTGGCGATCCAGCTTGTTGGCGCGGTGCTTGTGGGCCTTGCGCACGCGGTCGGGGTCGGGGCCGCGCATGACGAGGCCCTGCTTGGGGGCGGCGTGGAAGGTGAACACCTGGGTCCACACGGTGCCCAGGCGCTGATCGAAGTGCAGGTAGGCGCCGTGGTTGGAGGCGGTGCCGGAGAGGCGGCGGGTGGGGCCTTGCCACGCGGTGGCCCAGCGCTGGAGCAGGGCTTCGGCCCGCTGGCGATCCTGGGGGTGTTTCAGGGCGAGGTGAACGGCTTGGAGAAAGGGTTCGAGGGCTTCCAAGGCATCTCCTGAAGGGGCCTCACACGGTGCGGCTGAAGGTGGTTTTGGCGGCCATGGCCTTGAGGTAGGCGTCGAAGGGGAACACGAGGTTGCGCACGAAGCGCTGGCCTGTGGCGGTGATGAAGATGCCTTCGTCCCGCAATTCCAGCACGCCGTAGGGTTCTTCCTGCTTGAGTTCTTCCAGTGCATCAAGGAAATGGTCGCGGCCCACGCCCCAGCGCTGCTGCACTTCCTCCCAACGCAGTTGGAAGGTGCCCATGAGGCGATGGATGATCCAGCGGCGCATCTGGTCGTCGCGGCTGCGCACGTGGCCTTTGTGCAGGGCGAAGCGCCCGGCGTTCACCTCGCGCTCCCATTTGGCGAGGATCTTTTCGTTCTGCAGGTAGGCGTCGCCCACGTCGCTGATGGCGCTGGGGCCGAAGCCCAGCGCATCGCTGCCCGCCTGCACGGCGTAGCCCATGAAGTTGCGGATGATGCGGCCATCCTGCACGGCCTTGGCCAGTTCGTCGTCGGGCCGGGCGAAGTGATCCATGCCCACGGCCACGTAGCCGTGGCTTTCCAGGATCTCGGTGGCCAGCAGCAGCAGTTCGAGGCGCAGGCCCGGCGTGGGCAGGGTGTCCGTGGGGATGCTGCGCTGATGGGCCAGCATGGAGGGCAGATAGGCAAAGCCGTAGATGGCCATGCGGTTGGGGGCCAGCTCCAGGGTGGCTTCCAGGGTGTGCCGGAAGGTATCGAGGGTCTGGCCCGGCAGGCCATACACCAGGTCGAGGTTGACTCCGGCGAAGCCCAGTTCCCGCGCCTGTTTCACGGTGGCGAGGGTTTGATCCCAGGTCTGGCCGCGGGTGATGAGGGCCTGCACGTGATCGTCGAGATCCTGCACGCCGAAGGACACGCGGTTGAAGCCCAGTTCGCGCAGGGCGGGGAGCTGGTCGGGTTCCAGGAAGGTGGGATCGACTTCCACGGCCACTTCCGCCTGGGGCAGCAGGGGGAAGCGGTCGGTGATGATCTGGAAGGCGCGGCGCAGCTCTGGCACCTTGAGGTAGGTGGGGGTGCCGCCGCCCCAATGGAGCTGGATGGCGTGGCGGCGATCGGGCAGATGGCGGGCCCAAAGATCTACTTCGGCTTCCAGGGCCTGGAGGTAGGCTTCCACGGGGGTGTACTGGGGGCTCACCACCACGTTGCAGCCGCAGTACGAGCAGCGGCGCTTGCAAAAGGGCAGATGGGCATAGAGGGAGAGGGCTTCCTGGGGCCGGGCATTGGCGCGGGCCAGGGCGGCGATGGCTTCTTCCTGGGGAAAGTGATCGCGCCAGACCGGGGGCATGGGATAGCCGGTATAGCGCGGCCCAGGCCGGTCATAGCGTTTCACAAGCTCTGGAAGGGAAAGGTTGGGCATGGGCCATCCGTGAGGGCGGCGCGGAGAAGCGCCATGTCTATCCTGACATCAACGCTGTTCAGGAGGGACCGCCCGGTCCCTGGCGTGACCTCTGCGTCCCCCCTGAGACCCCCGCCCCTCACGCGGGCCAAGCCCGCCTTCGGCGCCAACGCTGTTCAGGAGGGCCCGCCCGGTCCCTGGCGTGACCTCTGCGTCCCCCCTGAGACCCCCGCCCCTCACGCGGGCCAAGCCCGCCTTCGGCGCCAACGCTGTTCAGGAGGGCCCGCCCG
>JAJTBC010000194.1 GCA_021287085.1 Bacillota bacterium
ATCCTGCTTGGCTTCGATCTTGGCGGCTTCCTTCTTCGTCACCTTGCCATCGGCCTCAGCCTTGGTGATGGCCTTGTCGACATGGGCCTCATGTTTTTCGAGCCGCGCCGCTTCCTTGGCGGTGATTTCGCCGCTCTTCAGGCCCTGGGCGATACGTTTCTGCTGCCTCTCCGCGCGCCGCTCCATGCGGTTCTCGCGCTTGGGCGTGGAGGTGCTGGGAGGCGTTTGTTGAGCAGCGAGAGACGCGCCCACCAAGAGGGAAAGAGCGAAAGAGGTGAAACGCATGACGTTCTCCTTGAACGAGCGGGGCTGGAATGCCCTTCGCTGAATCCAATGGAGCCCCGCAGAGCCGCCAAGGTTTAATGCCCCTTGCAAAAAACGAAGGCCCCATGCGGGGCCTCGTGTGGTTGGGGAACCTGGATTCGAACCAAGAAAGGCGGAATCAGAATCCGCTGGTTTACCATTAGCCTATTCCCCAAGCGGTGGCTTCCAGGATAACGCATCCCTTTCTAAGCGCAAGAGGGTGAACGCCCCCTCGGCCCCATGCCAGACGTTCCCGGAAAGGGGGACCGGCGCTATGCTGGGCCAAAGGATCCGCCATGGCCGATAGTCCACGACTCGCCTACTTTATTGCGATGAAGGAAGGGGGCAGCTACCTGGGAGGGCTGCTGCTCACAGACAGTTCCGGCATCCCCCTGGATTTCCGGTACACCGAGCCCATCACGCCCACCAAGCTGCAATCGGTGCTGTACGGCAAGGCCTTGGAGCCCCATCTCAAGGAAGAGGTCATCCAGAAGACCCTGCTGAAGGAGCTGAAGGGCTCCCCGGATCTGCTGGTGCTGCCTGCCGCGGAACTGGCTGGGGGCTGGGGCGGCGATCTCAAATGCCCGGTGCTGGCGGTGCAGAAGACCCAGGAAGCGCCCTTGGCCAGAGTAGGAGAAACCTTCCGCGCCTCCCAGCGGGAAATGCTGCTGCAGATCAGCGAAGGCGCGGCGCCCCTGAGGGTGATCTTCGCACCCTTCGTGGATCTCCCGGCCCAGGACCAGGCCGCCCAGAAACTACTGGAGGCGGGCTACCACATGGATCTGACCGAGCCCCTGGAGCGGGTTTCCGCCGCGCTTCAAGCTCTCGTGAAACCTGACTAGCCATGCTGGGCAAGCTCTCCAACGCCGTGTCGGATCTCACAGAGACGCTGCGTCGGATCTTCAGTTCTCCCGATACCCATGAGGTGAACCCGGCGATTGCGGCCCACGGCACCCACCGCATTCCGCCCCTCAGCGTCCAGGGTTCCGCTCCGACCTATCGATTCGATCTCCAGACCTTGGGCTCCGATCTGAGCTTCACGGGGCATCTGTGCGACGGCGAAGTGCGCATGGAAGGAAAACTTCAGCACGAAGCGGCCTGGGCCTCCTGGGCCACCGGAGCCAAGGTGCTCGAAATGGAGATCCTGGAGCAGCACCGAAGCCGAGGCCTGGAGATTCCTGCCCTGCCTCGCGCGGCGCAACCCCGCCATGCAGAGATCGGCTCCTTCCAGACCCGGGGCCGCCCTTCCTTCGACGCGTTCCTGCGCCCCGGCCTGCGCAGCGAGGGCCTAGCCCTGCCCGCTCCCCGCAGTCGCCGCGATCTCGAGCTGGCCCTTCGGGTGCCGTTGGCCGTGAAGGGCCAAGGCATCAAGGATTTGCCCAAGGCCCAATGGATGCGCTTGGGGCTGCAGTTGGTGCGATCCACGGGCGAGAACATCCGCAACCTTGAGGTGTTGGGCCTCTACCGCATTCCCGCCAAGGGAGTGCTCACCATGAAACACGATGGCCGCACCGACCGCCTCATGCTCGAACTGGGGAAGGAGGCCATGGGCGCGGAACGTCGGCCCTTCGTGCTGGCTCGACGCAAGGACGACCGAAGCCTCGTAAGCTGTTTTCTGGAGGAAGGCTGATGGACGCGCCCCGCCGCCCCAGGCACGAAAATGAGCAGACGGACGAGCAGGCCTCCATGCCGACGCTGCCTGAAAGTGCCATGGGCGCCTTCGGCGAATCCGCCACGCTGTTGCGTTCCCGCAGGCCCGAGGACCAGCACGACGAGAAAAGTGGCTTCGCCCTGGTGATCTACGCGGGCAGCCAATTGGGCCGACTCTTTCCCCTGCAGGCCGGAGAGAACCTCATCGGGCGCTCCCCCGCAGCCGCCATCACCCTCCCCGACGAGGAAGTGAGCCGTCATCACGCGCGGCTTCGCGTCGAAAGCCGGGATCGTCTCGTGCTGGAGGATCTGGGTTCCACCAACGGCACCTTCGTCAACGGCCAGCCCCTGAAGAAGCCGTTGCGACTCAAGCAGGGCGACCGCATCGCCCTGGGCAACCACGTGCTGAAGGTGCTGGCCCTGGATCATCTGGAGCGCCGCTTCCACGAAACGCTGTTGGATCAGAGCACCAAGGATCCTCTTACGGGCGTGGCCAATCGCGGCACCATCCTGAGCGAGCTTCAGAACCGCTTCGACCTCAGCCATCGTCACGGTCGCGCGCTGTCCATCGTCATGGGCGATCTGGACCACTTCAAGCAGATCAACGACACCTTCGGGCATGGCGCGGGCGATCAGGTGCTGACGCGCTTCGGCGAGATCCTGCGCCAGAATATGCGCGGCACCGACGTTGCCGGTCGCATCGGCGGCGAGGAATTCCTGTTGGTGCTGCCCGAAACCGAACGGGAAGGCGCGATGCTGTTGGCTGAACGGTTGCGGAACGCCCTGGCCAGCGCCTCCGTGACCCTTCAAGAACAGGCTTACCAGGTGACCTGCAGCCTGGGCGTGGCGGAGCGACACCCGGAAGACCGCGACGCGGGCACGCTCCTGGCACGGGCGGACGCGGCGCTGTACCAGGCCAAGGCCGAGGGTCGCAATCGCGTGATCGCGGGCGAGTTTGCATGACGTTTCGCCCTCCTCGCGTCATCGGATCGGTGAAGATCCTGGAGCGACTCGGCGAAGGCGGCATGGCCATCGTTCATCGCGCCGAGGACGTGTATCGACCGGAACTGCAACTCGCCGTGAAGTTCCTGCGACCTGAGATGGGACAGGACGCGGATCTGGTGCGGCGCTTTCTTCGGGAAGGAGAGATCCTCAAGCGCCTGCGCCATCCCCACCTGGTGGAGGTGCTGGATTTCGGGCGCAGCGGCTCCACGCCCTACCTGCTCATGGAGCTGTTGCCCGGCGGCAGCGTGAAGGCCTGCCTGGGCGAGCCTCCCAGCCGCCTGCTGCGCCGTCTCGTGCCGGTGCTCGATGCGCTTTTCCACGCCCATGAGAACGGAGTGATCCATCGGGATCTCAAGCCCAGCAATCTGCTCTTCGCCGCAGATGGACGGCTGAAGGTCACGGACTTCGGCGTGAGTTTATGGGAAGGCGGCGAAGGCACCCGCGTCACCCGCTCCCAGATGGTGGTGGGCACCCTCGGCTACATGGCCCCCGAGCAGCATGGCGATCCCCGCAAGGTGGACGGCCGCTGCGACGTGTACGCCATGGGCGCCCTGCTCTACGAATTCTGCACCGGCCAACCGTACAGCCAAGTGCAGTTGCCCCCCGCCAGCCTGCGCCCAGGCTTTCCGCCCGGCCTGGCGGGGCTCATCATGCAGGCCTTGGCTCCCGATCCGGCGCGGCGCACCGGCTCCATGGCGCTGCTGCGCGATCAGGTGAGCGCCTGGCTTGAACGCGCCGAGGCCGCGGCCTGGGGCGAGGAACCACTTCCCGGGTACCGGCTGGAGGACCACGATCAACCGACTGTCACGGCCGTAAAGCCCAAGGCACATGCGGGTTCCAGCGAAGAACGTCTCGCCCCCTACCTGGATGCTCTCCAGACCGGAGGCGTGGGGAGTCGGCGCGCGGCCGCCGAGGGACTGCGCCGCTCCGCTCGCCCCGAAGACGAAGCCTACCTGCTCGAAGCCCTGGCCCAGAGTCCCGATGCTGCCCGTTTTGCCGTGGTGGTGGCCCTAGGCCAGGTCGGTAGCGCCGCGGCCCTGCCTGCGCTGCTGGCGGGGCTCAACGATCCCTTCATTCGCGCCGAAAGTGCCGAAAGCGCCAGCCTCGTGGCCGCGCGCACGGATCGCGGCCACGAGGTGCTTGCCGCCCTTCACGAAGCGGGCCTCGGTTCTCCTTGGCGCTGGTCGGCGAGGGCGCGCCTCGGAGATCCCGCATGGGTGCAGGCTTTCGTGGAAAACTGGCAGGCCCTTCCGGCGCCATCCAAGCTTCAAGCGCTGGCCGCTGCGGCCCATCTGCCCGTGCAGGAAAAGGCCATCGCACGGCAGCACACCGCCGCAGAGGCCCAGCGTGCAGGCGGCCATTTGAAAGAAGCCTGGGAAGCGCTCTCCTGAGTCTTCAGGACTCCATGATCTCGCTGAGGCTGCGGCCTTCGTGGATTCGGCGAATGGCGTCACCGAAAATCTTGGCGGTGGAGAGCACCTTCAATTGAGGAATGGCGCGGCGCTTTTCCTCTGAAACAGGAATGGTATCCGTGACCACCAGTTCATCCAGATCCGCGGTGGACAGCACTTCAGTGGCATTGCCTGAGAGGATGGGGTGGGTGATGCCCACGCGCACCCGCCTGGCGCCGAACTCGCGCAGGATGCGGGCTGCTTCTTTGATGGAGCCGCCTGTGGCGATCTCGTCGTCGAAGATGATGCAGTCCTTCCCCTTCACGTCGCCGATGAGCGCCACGCTCTGCGCCTGCTCCGCATCGTCGTAGCGGCGCTTGTCGATGATGGCCATGGGCAGGCCCAGCCGCTTGGCCATGTGGCCCGCGAACTTCGCGGCTCCCGCATCCGTGGCCACCACCATGGAATTGGAGCGGTCCTGGGTATGGAAATGGTTGAGCAGGATCGGCGTCGCCAGCAGCTGGTCGGCGGGAATGCGGAAGAAGCCCAGGATCTGCGGGGCATGCAGCGTCATGGTCAGCACCCGGTCCGCCCCTGCGGCCTGCAGCAGATCCGCCACCAGACGGGCGGTGATGGAGATGCGGCTTTCGTCCTTCTTGTCGCTGCGAACGTAGGGATAGTAAGGCATCACCGCAGTGATGCGCGCTGCTGACGCGAATTTAAGCGCGTCGATCATGATGAGCATCTCCATCAGATTGTCGCTCACGGGCGGGCAGCTGGTTTGGATGAGGAAGACATCCGCTTCGCGCACGTTCTCGTCGATCTTCACCTTGATGTTCTCGTTGGTGAAGCGCGTGATGCGAGATGCGCCCAGGGGCATGCCCATCTGGGCCGCGATGCCCCGCGCCAGTTCTGGATGGCTGGACCCCGCGAACACCTTCATTTCCCCGAACATGATTCCCCCCTTTTCCAGCAGTCTAGCGAAACGCGGCCCCAAGCTGGGTCACAACGTCCCCTTCGTAGATTCGCTTTTTCTTTGTGCACCAGTAGCGAAAATTACACGCTGCCGCCGCCCTGTCGCTGAATGCGGGCGCCCAAAGCCTGCAGCTTCCGCTCTAAGCCCGCATAACCGCGATCCAGGTGGTAGATGCGGTCCACGATGGTCTGCCCCTGGGCCACGAGGCCCGCGATGACCAGGGTGGCGCTGGCCCTGAGATCCGTGGCCATCACGGTGCAACCCGTGAGCGGCGAAGGCCCCGCCACCAGGGCCGTGCCGCCGTCGATGCGCAGATTCGCGCCCAGGCGCTCCAGTTCCATGGCGTGCTGGAAGCGGTTCTCGAAGATGGTCTCCTTGATGACGCTGATGCCCGAAGCCTGGGTCAGCACCGCCATGACCTGGGCCTGTAGATCCGTGGGAAAACCCGGATAGGGCGCCGTGGCCACATCCCTGGCCCGAAGCCGCTGGCCCGGCTCCCGCTGCACCCGAAGCTGCATGCCGTTCTGGCCCTGGCGCTCCGTGAAGGCGCAGCCCGCGCGCTCCAGCAGATCGATGAGGGATCGCACATGATCCGGCACGATGCGATCCAGCACCACATCGCCTCCCGCCGCCGCCACGGCGCATAGGAAGGTGCCCGCTTCGATGCGGTCGGGGATGACGGCGTGATCGCAGCCATGCAGCGCCTCGACGCCATGGATGGTGAGGGTCGGAGTATCCAGGCCGTCGATGCGTGCGCCCATTTCCATCAGCATCGCCGCCAGATCACCGATCTCCGGTTCCACGGCGGCGTTTCGGAGAACCGTGGTGCCTTCGGCCAGCGCAGCTGCCATCAGTAGATTCTCCGTGGCGCCCACGCTCACCTTTTCGAAGGTATGGTCGATGCCGTGGAGTTTGCCGCCAGGCACGTGCGCTTCCACGTAGCCCTTGTCGATGGCGATCACCGCGCCCATGCGCTCCAGGGCCTCCAGGTGCAGATTCACGGGCCTCGCCCCGATGGCGCAGCCGCCGGGCAGACTGACCGAAGCCCTTCCGTACCGCGCCAGCAGGGGCCCCAACACCAGAATGCTGGCCCGCATGGTCTTCACCAGATCGTAGGGTGCGCGCAGCCCGCTGCCTTCCAGATCGTGGGCGCCAAGCACCGCCGTCAGCTCGAAACCGTCCTCATCCTTCTCGATCTGGGCCTCGCAGCCCAAGGCCTGCAGCACCTTCACCATGGTGCGGATATCGGAAACCGCCGGAAGATGGCGCAGCGTCACCGTTTCCGCAGAAAGCAGGGTCGCCGCCAAACAGGGCAGTGCCGCGTTCTTGGCCCCCGACACCGTCACATGACCCTTGAGGGGCACTCCGCCTTCCAACACCAACCGATCCATCGAAACTCCGCTGAATCTTCAGGGTAGCGGATTCCTCTGCGGGCCGTGGGCGTAACTCGCTGCGGCCTTCAGGGGCCCAACACCCTGCCCCTCAGGGCTGTGGCGGGCAGTCGGCCCCAGGTGCGGGAATCCCGGCTTTGGCGGCGATTGTCGCCCATGAACACGTAGCCTTCGCCCACGGGAAACATGCCGCAGGAATCCAGATCCAGGGCGCGCACATAGGGCTCGGCACTCTGTCGGCCTTCGCGCACCACCAGGCCTTCGCGCCACTCGACTGCCTGCTGCGACAGTCCCACCACGCGCTTGATCGAAGGCCCCTCCGGCCCATCAATCACCCAGATATCGCCGAGCTTGGGCGAGCCCGCCACCCAGGCTCGCAGCACCCAGCATCGCTGCCCCTGCTTCAAGGTAGGTTCCATGCTGTGGCCGGAAACCCGCACGGGATGCAGCACCGAAAGCGGCGCCAGGGCCAGCCCCAGCGCCAGGAACGGCATCCAGACCCTCATGGTTCAGGCATTCAACGCAAGAACGCGCCCCTGGCCATCCTCCAGGGAAACGCGAACCAGCCGCGCCGGAGCGGGCAC
>JAJTBC010000199.1 GCA_021287085.1 Bacillota bacterium
CACGGTGACGGTATCGGTGGAAATCGGCAGGCGGTCGTAGCGAGCCACGAGATCCTTGCCTTTGCGCACCACGTAGCTGGCCGAAATCTTCCAGTTCTTGCTCAGGCGCTGTTCCACGGCGAGCTGCACTTCATCCATGTAGGGGTGCTTGATGTCGGGGTTGATGCGACTCTGTTCGGAAACGTTGTTGCGGTGGTTGTCTGCGGTGAAGGCGGGCAGGGGCACGTCGGCGAGAGGATTGGTCAGATTATAGATCTGGAGCACTTGCGCATCATCGTAGTTAGGCCACCAGAAGCGGCGTTCCAGGGGGTAGGCGCCGGGGATGGACCGATCGTAGTAGGCGGCCGAGAGGCCGTCGTAGTACCGGCCCACATGCCCCTTGATGCTTAGGCTCTTGGATTCCGTGGGTGTCAGGGTGAAGCCGAAGCGGGGTGCCAAGGTGTTGGTCTTCCACTGATCGCCGCCCTTGAATTGTTCGAAGCGCAGGCCCGGACGCAGCACCAGATACTGATTGACGGTCCAGACATCCTCCACGAACAGGGCGGTGCGGTCGAGCTTTGTTTCAAAGTTGTAGCCGCCACCCACCTGCACGAAATCCACCAGCACGGCATCTCCGTCCTGGATCGCGTTGAGAGAGACACCACCCGGGTAGCGGGACATTTCACGATCCTTGGCGTGATCGATGTCCATTCCGAACTTCAGGGCATGGGAGCCGTTCCCCGCAGGAATGAACCAATCGAGGCTCGCCAGCAGGCCGATGCGGCTGCGGGAATTCTCATCGATGGTGTAGGCGTTGTTCATCTGCTCCACGCCGTAGTAGGGCGCGTAGCCCGGAACCGAAGTGGCGGCAGGCACGCCATCCTGGATGTAGAGCGAATAGGTTTCGCCAGCATAGGGCTTGTAATCGTCGATGCCGGTGTAGCCACTGATTCGGGCCGTCAGCACCAGGTTGCTGCTGAGGCTTTGGAGCCACTCGATGCCATAGGTGAAATTGGGACCATCCTGCTTGCGGGTGGCGTTGGCAGTGTTGAAGCGACTGGCGCCCCGATGATCGGTCCTGACCGTGTCGTAATCCATGAACAGCGAAAGAGTGGCCGCAGGAAGGGCCTGCCAGGTGAAGTTGGTCATGATCCTGGGCGTGGAACGCTTTTCGGAAACAGGCGTTCCCACGGGCGTGCGCTCCACCGAGATGGCCTCCAGCGAAGCGTAGTACCAGAGCTTGTCCTTGATGATGGGGCCACCCATGTTGAGGGCCAGATCCGAAGCCGAATCCCCGATCTTGCGGCTGGGGGGGCGCGTAGGATCGCTCTCGTCAGGCACCATCTGCACAGCGCTCCAGCTGTCCTTCTGGTAGTAACCTGCCAGCGTGCCATTGAAAGTGTTCCCGCCCTTCTTGATGATGCCGTTGAAGTAGGCGCCGGTGAAACCACCGAATTCAGCGCCTGCGCCCACGCCGCCGATCTGAACTTCTTCGAACCAATCGGGGTTCACCTGCACCCAAGCCTGGCCCGTGGAGGAATCGCCGACGTTGATGCCGTTGATGAGGTAGGCGTTGGAATTGTCGCGGTCGCCACCGAATCCGGAGGCGGAAACGCGGGTGCCTGAGCCGGGGGTGAGATTGATGCCAGGGGTCAGGGCCGCAATGGCGGAGATGTCCCGCTTGATGGGCAGATTCTCAATGTCCTCGGCCGTGAAATTGCGGGTGGTGGTAGTGGATGCCATTTCCTGGGAACCACTCACGGCCACCACTTCCACCACGGCGTCGGCCACGGCGGGGAAGCGCCAGTTCACGGTGGAGGTGCGGCCCAGTTCCAGGACTTCGTTGCCAGTCATGGTTCGGCCACCGGCTTCCACCACGATGTGATACCGCCCCGGGGGCAGCACAGGGAAGCGATAGACGCCATTGTCGGCGGTCTTCATCACGCGCTCGCCGCCGATCATGGAAGGCGAGCTGATGCGCACCGTGGCACCGGCCAAGGGGGATCCATCGGGGCCGCGCACCACCCCGGTCAGGGCTGAAGTGGTGGTGCTCTGCGCCACCAATGCGGGCGTGGCCACCAGTGCGAGCACGATTGCACTGAGTCCAGTCAAGCCATTCCTTCGAATCATAGAGGCCTCCCTGAAAGGGTGAAAGAGGTGGATATGTTCAGAAAACTATGCTCACACAACATTGCAGTCAAGTTTTTTTTCATGCCCGCCAAAAAACAGATTTTGACGAAACAGGGCGACTTAGGCCTTGGTGAATTTGGGACCGGCGATGCGCTCCACCTCGTGGAGTTTGCGCAGGGAGCCTTTGGGGTCGAGCCGCGCAATGGAGGTGGCCAGGGCATGGGCCACCACGCCAAAGGCAGCCAGGCTGTGGGAGAAGAGCAGATTCTTGCCGGGAATGGGAAGCGATAGCGTGGCGGCCTTGGCAAAGGAGGAATGCAGGGTGTCCGTGAATACCAGCACGGGCACATCCCGTTTTTTCGCATAGGCCGCTGCGTCGATGGTCTCGCGGGTGTAGGGGGCGATGCTGATGGCAATGAGGAGGTCCTTGCTGCCCAGGTTGCCGACCTGGGAGGCGAAATCCGCAGGGCTGCCCTCCAGAGTGGGAAGGCCGGTATTCACCAGCAGGTACGCCAACTGTCGCGCCATCAAGGCCGATACGCCATCTCCCAGCACCAGTCGAAAGCGGCTGTTGCGCAGCATCTTCACGGCCTTCTGGAGCAGTTCTTCGTCCACCGCCTGAACCACCTGTTCGATGTTGTGGATATCGCGCCGGGCCACTTCCACCAAAGTTTCCGCCGCCTTCGAAGGGGCTTCCAGCAGCTGATCGCCGCGCTGGTAGCGCCGTTTGGCGGAATGCACCAGGCCCTTTCGCATCTCCAGGTAGCCCGAATAGCCCAGCCGCTTGGCGAAGCGCACCACCGTGGCGACGCAGGTGTGGGACTCCGCCGCCAGGTCTTCCACGCCCCACAAGGCCGCCTCGTTCAGGTTGGCGCGCAGGCACTCCGCAATGCGGGCTTGACTGGGCGAAAGATCCCCCGAGGCGTTCAAGCGGGAAAGCAAAGGAGAAGGGGTCGGTGACATGGAGCTAAGGATACTCCGTTGTGACGTTGCCATCGTGCCTGTCGTGCGACAGGAACAGCCGAAGATCACCCTCCTGGATGACCTCAGGCCGAGAGGGCCGCCAGCGCGATGGAGTAGAGCTTGGTTCGTGCGCTGTCGCCACGGCTGGAAAGCACGCAGGGAGCATTGGCGCCCACCACCATGGCGGCCAGTTCACAGCCCGCCAGCTTGGTGTTGGTCTTGTAG
>JAJTBC010000212.1 GCA_021287085.1 Bacillota bacterium
CGCTCCTCCAAGGCATCCACCAGTTCCCTGAAGCTGGCCTTGCCGACGCCGATCACCACGAAATCGATCTCGGGGCGATTAAAGAATTGAGGATCGCTGCTGGCATGAATGCCGCCGACCACGATGGTGGCGGAGGTCAGATCCTTTGCGCGGCGAGCCAGGGCACAGGCCGTATTGGCCTCGCAGGTGACGGCCGTGATGCCGACCAGGTCGGGGACGAAATCCTCCAAAGTGGCTTCAAAGGCCTCCGGCTCCGCTTTGAGGTCCACGATGGCCACCTCGTGGCCATCGAGATTGCCCGCCAATGTTTCCAGAGCCAGGGGTTCGCCGCGGAAAATCTGCTTGATGGAGGTGATGCCGTAACGCTCTTCGGGAATGCTGCGACCGCAGTTGGGAGGATTGACGAGAAGAATCTTCATGATCGGAATGAATGGCCTTCCATGGGAATCGGGTGAAAAAGAATTGCCAATCATATCAAGGCATCACTGAAAAATTCCTGGCCAATCGACGATATGATGCCCTTTTGCGACATGCCTCTCGGAGTGCGTTCCATGAAAATGACTTTGATCTATCCGAGCTGGCCGAAGCTGGAGCGGCAAACGGAGTTCTATCTGCCTCCCCACGGCCCCGTGTGCTTTGCGGCCACCGTGCCGCCGGAAGTGGAACTGACCTTCGTGGACGAGAATCTCCAGACCTATGATCCTGATGCGCCCTGCGATCTGCTGGCCCTTTCCGTGATGCTCAGCTGTCAGCTTCCCCGCGCTTTCGAGATCGCCAAGGAATACCGGGAGCGGGGCGTGCCGGTGATCTTCGGCGGCATCGCGGTGATGCTGCACAGCGACGAGGTGGCCCTCCATGCGGATTCCGTGTTCCTGGGCGAAGCCGAGGGGCGTTTCGCGGGCGTTATCGAGGATTTCAAGCAGGGCTGCTTGAAGAAAAAATACGACTACATGTGGGACCATCCCGACATCAATCTGGTGGGCACCGCACGCCGCGACATCCTGGATCGCAAGCTCTACAACTACCGGGGCGTGCAGATGCTGGATCTGGTGCATGCTTCGCGCGGCTGTCGTTTCAACTGCTTCCCTTGCTGCACGGGCTTTTTGGGCGGTTCTGCTTTCCGTCCCCGACCGGTGCACAAGGTCGTCGAAGAACTGGAATCCATTCAGAACAATCGCCTTTTCGTGGTGGACAACAGTCTGGCCCAGGACAAGGCATGGCTGGTGGAACTGTTCACCGCCATGGCGCCCCTGAAGAAGAAGTGGGTGTCGCATCCCATCCTGGATGACGATCAGGTGCTGAAGCTAGCGGCGGATGCGGGCGCGTGGTACGTGTACCAGGCCGTGTTCGATACCTCGGACCACATTCGCAATCGCGTGAAGCGCTTGAAGGATCACGGCATCGGCGTGGAAGGCACCATCATCCTGGGCACCGACGATCAGGACGAGGATTCCATCAAGCGGCTGGTGGATTTCCTGCTGGAGATCCAGCTGGATGTGGCCGAGTTCACCATCATGACGCCCTTCGCCCAGTCGCCCGTGCGCACGAGCCTCGAGAAGGAAGGGCGCATCTTCAACCACAATTGGCGCGATTACACCGCCGACAAAGTGGTATTCCAGCCCAAGCGCATGACGCCGGAGAAGCTCCAGGAGATGTTCTATTACGCCTGGGACACCTTCTACGCCGATGGCGGCCATGCGCTCAAGATGGGCAAGCTCTTCAAGGACGTGATCCGCCGCGAAATGGAAGACGGCACCTACTACCGCTACAACCCGCGCCGCAACCGGGCTTTCGACAAGGGGATGCCCACCACCGTCCCCATGCAGGGATGACCCGCGTCCTGTTGCTTTCCGCCAATCTCACCACGGCCCCTTTTCCCGTCTATCCCCTGGGCATGGCCGTGGTAGCCGAAGCTCTGGTGCGGTCCGGCCATGAAGTGGAACAGTTCGATCTGCTGGCGGAAGGCGGCGAGGAAGAGCACCTGTGGGAACGTCTGCGCGCCTTTGAACCTCGATTCGTCGCCCTTTCCCTGCGGAATCTCGACAACTGCGATTCCCTCACGGCCACGCCCTATCCCGATTTCGCCAAGGGCCTGGTGGCGAGGATCCGCACTCGCTCTGCCGCCACCATCATCCTGGGAGGCCCGGCTTTTTCGATCCTCCCCGAAGAACTGCTGGCCTTCATCGGCGGCGATTACGGCGTGGTGGGCGAAGGGGAGCGGCTGGTGTGCGAATTGATTGAGGCGCTGGAGGAAGGCATTCCGCCTGCTCCTATTCTTCGAAACAAAACGCTGCTAAAGGGTGAAGAGCTAGGTACACCCCGTTTCGAATCGCGACTGGTGGCTTTCTACCAGGAGCGAAGCGGCATGGTGAATTTCCAGACCAAGCGCGGCTGTGCCCACGGCTGCATCTACTGCAGCTATCCCACGCTGGAAGGAAAACGGTATCGGTTCCGCGATCCCAGGCTCGTGGTGGAAGAGCTGAAACAGGCCCAACAGGATCACGGCGCCGAAGCTTTCTTTTTCACGGACGCGGTCTTCAACGATGACCAGGGCCATTATTTGGCAGTGGTGGAGGAGTTGTTGCGCCAGGACGTCGGCCTTCGCTGGTGCTGCTACATCCGTCCCCAAGGGCTGGGGCGGCGCGAAGTGGCGCTCATGAAGCGGAGCGGTCTTTTCGCAGCGGAACTGGGCACCGACGCCGCCTGTGATCGCACCTTGCGAAGCCTAGGGAAGGGGTTCACCTTCCAGGAGGCCTGGGAGGTGAATGAGGCCTTTGTGGCCGAGCGCGTGCCGTGCGCCCATTTCGTGATGTTCGGCGGCCCCGACGAAACCCTGGCCACCGTCAAGGAGGGCTTGGCCAACCTCGACACCTTGCGTCATACGGTGGTGTTCGCCTACACGGGGTTACGTATTCTGCCCGACACGCCCCTGCACGTTCGGGCCGTGCGGGACGGCGTGCTGGCGGCCGACGCGCCGTTGAGGGATCCCGTGTTCTACCACTCTCCCCAGGTGGATCGCGCCGAGATGGAGTCCCTCATCCTGGCTTCGTTCAAGGGGCGGCGGGACCGCGTGTTTCCGCCGGAACGGGGCGAGCAGATGCGGGTGATCATGGAGCGTTTCGGGCGCAGGGGATTGCTGTGGGATTCGCTGATCGCTTTTCCCAAGGAGGCCGAGGGTGGGCACTGAAAAGAGCTCCCGCACCTGGACCTCCCGCAGCCTTGGCTCGGAGTTCCAGCATCGGATCTTCTACGCGCTGATCAGCGTGGCGGGTCGGCGAGGAGCCTACTTCGCGCTCTATTTCGTAGTGGCTTGGTACGTGCTGTTGCGCCCCTCCGTTCGAGAGAAGGCGAGCTTCTATCTGCAGCGAAGATTTCCCTCTCATCGCGGCTGGCGCAGGCTTTGGGATACGTATTGCATGAGCCTGGAGCTGGGCAAGGTGCTGGTGGATCGTGCGGTGTTGGGGATTCTAGGCCCGGAAAAGATCCACAGCGTGCTCACCAGCGAAGCCCAGTTGCGCGCATTGCTGGCGGAGGGCAAGGGCCTGGTCCTGGTCATGGCCCACGCGGGCTCGTGGCAATTGAGCATGGCCAATCTCGCCAATCTTCGGGCCTCGGTGAGCCTGTTGATTCATCGGGAGCCGGGCGACGTGGATCGTCATTTTTTCGAACATGGTCGCCAGACCTTCGCCTTCCGCATCATCGATCCCACCGGTTACATGGGCGGCATGCTGGAGATGTATCAGGTGCTGAAGGCGGGCGAGGTGTTGTGCATCATGGGCGACCGGGTGATGGGCGGCCCTGGCAGTCATGTGGGCGTGAATTTCCTGGGCGGGGAAATCCGCGTGCCCATCAGTCCCTACAAGCTGGCTTCGAGCAGCGGCGCACCCATCGCCGTGATCTTTCCCCACAAGACCGGGCCTGATCGCTTCCAGGTGAAGCTGGCGACGGTGATCCGGGTGCCAGAGCATCTGGGGCGGCGCGTGGAGGCTTTCCGGCCCTTCGCCCAGGCTTTCTCGCACGCGCTGGAGGAGTTTGTGGCGGAGCACCCCTACCAGTTCTTCAACTTCTTTGACATGTGGGTGGAATCTTCGGATGCTGCTAAGAACATCCATTCGTCTTCCCATTCTGGAGCCTGATCCATGGATACCAAGACCAAACTCAAGCACGCTTTGGCGGATGAATTGAATCTGCCGGAGCTCAAGGAGGCCACTTTCGACGACGATGCTCCGCTGTTCGGACAGGGATTGGGGCTGGATTCGCTGGACGCGGTGGAACTGGTGATCGTGATCCAGAAGCATTTCGGCGTGGAGATCAAGGATATGGATGAAAGCCGCTCCGCCTTCGCCTCCATCAACGCGCTCGCGGCCTACATCGATCAACGCCTGGCGGCCTGATGCGCGTAGCCATTACGGGAATGGGGTGCCTGTGCGCGGCGGGGGGCACGCTTCCGCAGTGCATGGCGACCCTGTTCCGAGGCCATCGTGCGCCTGCGCTCCCACGGCGCTTTTCCACCTCGCACTCAGACCCCTATCCCGTATTCGAAGTGCCTGATTTCGAGGAGAGCCCCGACCTGCTTCGCACCAGCGCCATGGGCCTCGCGGCGGCTCGCGAAGCGTTGAAGGATGCCGGGTTGGATGAAGACGCGCTGAAGGGCTTACGGGTGGGCGTCTGCGTGGGCACCACCATGGGCAGCACCCTCAACGACGAGAGCTTCTGCCGTGCCTTCCGGCGGGGTGAAACGCCGGATCTGGAGCCCATGGCGCGCATCCGGCGCAGCAATCCGGCAGAAGTCATCGCCCGTACGTTCGGATTCCGTGGCCCCTGTCAAACCATTGTGAATGCCTGCTCCTCCGGCACCGACGCGCTGGGCATCGGCGCCGATTGGATCGAGGCGGGCCTTTGCGATGTGGTGATCGCTGGAGGCGCCGACGAACTGGGGCGCGTCACGTACAGCGGGTTCATCTCCATGAAGATCGCCGACAACACGCCCTGCAAGCCCTTCGACCTGAACCGGAAGGGGCTGAACCTGGGGGAAGGCGCGGCCATGCTGGTGCTGCAATCGGAGACGAGTCGTCGAGGCCGCGCGAGAGGCTATCTGGAAGGCTACGGGTCCGCCTGCGATGCCTATCATCAAACGGCGCCCCATCCCGAAGGCCTTGGCCTGAAACGCGCGTTGCGTCAGGCTTTGGGCTCAGTTCCTGTTGAAGATGTGGCCTTCGTGAACGTGCACGGCACCGGCACGCCCGATAACGACAAGGTGGAAGGCCGCGTGCTGAGCGAATTGATGCCCGCCGTGCCCTTCCTTTCCACCAAGGGCTATACGGGTCACACGCTGGGGGCCGCAGGCGCCATCGAAGCGGCCTTCACCGTGGCTTGTCTGGAAGAAGGTCGCATTCCCCCCAGTGTCGGGTTCGACACGCCGGATCCTGATGTTGGGATTTGCCCCGTTGCTGACATCACGCCCATTCGCAGCCACCGCGCCCTTTCCCAATCCCTGGCCTTCGGCGGCAACAATGCCGTGGTGCTGCTTGCCAAGGGAGAGCGGCCATGAAGCCCGTTCGCATCCATGGCATCGGCGTGGCGGGTGGCTTCGGCACGGGCCGACAGGCCTTCGAAAAGGCCCTGGAATCAGGGCTTCCCCCGCCTTCGCTGCGGGTGGATCTTGCGGCGCTGGAAGCGTTTCAGCCCGCCCGCACGCTGCGCCGCATGGACAGCTTCAGTCGCCTTGCGCTGCTGGGCGCCCACCTGGCTTTGGAAGATGCGGGCCTGGAGCCAAAAGGGCAGGATGGCCTTGGCCTCATCATCGCTAGCGGTCACGGCGCCACGGTCACCACCGCCCACGCGCTGCTGGATTCCATGCTGGCGGGCGATGCCTTCACGTCGCCCATCCATTTCGCCAACTCCATGCACAACGCCTGTGCTGCGAACATCTCGCTGCTCATGGGCGCCACGGGTCCCAATCTCACCGTGAGCCAGTTCGATCTTTCGGTACCCTCGGCGCTGCTCACCGCACATCGATGGCTGCGCGAAGGCCGCGTGGAGCGCCTGCTCTTCGGCGCGGTGGACGAACATTCGGATCTGCTTGAGCATCTCTGGCGCCGCCAGCGCGGCGAAAGTCAAGATCCCATGCGGCCCCTGGCCACCCGCGTGGAATCCGCCCGGCCTGGGGAAGGCGCGGCCTTCTTCCTGCTTTCCACCAAAGAGGAAACGGCGCCTGTCTATGCGGCGTTCGAGTCCGTGACGGTGGGGCGCGGAGCGCCCGTTATACCTTCCTCGCCCCTTCGGGTTCTGGGTGCGGATGGCCGGGTGGAGCTGGGAAAGACCTATGGCGCGATGGCGGAAGGTGCCCGCATCGCCTGCTTCACGCCTCACTACGGTTCCTTCCCCGCCTCTCCCGCTTTCGACATGGCCGCCGCCGCGCTGATGCTGCGCCGAGGCCACGCCTTTGCGTCGCCGCAAGGTGAAGCCAACGATACGGAAAGCACCGTGCTGGCCGCCGATGAAGCTCTCGGGACCCAGGGCTTGTCCTGCCTGACCTGGGTTCCCGAAGGCTTCGGAGTCGTGGATCTGGCTATTTCAGCCTGAAGGGCATGGTCAACTTGAATTTGGTCTTGACCGTCTTTCCTTTGATCTTCGCGGGCTCGAAACGCCATTGGTTGGCGTAGTCCACGGCGGTGGCACGCAATTCTTCGGGGCCTTCGATGGCTTTGACATCGAGGGGAACGCCTTCTTCGTCAATGAGCACTTCCACCACCACGGTGCCCTGGATGCGAGCTTCCTTGGCCTTGGGCGGGTAGGCCGGTGCCGGAGGTTGATGTCGCACTTTCACCTGAGAATAATCCACTGTCACCGGCTGGCCAGCTTCGGCTTTGGTCGGGGAAGAAGGCTTCGCGGCGGGCTTCGTTTTCTTCGCGGCGGTTTGGGCCACGAGTGTGGTGCCCACCAGCAGGGAAGCGCCGAGGGCGCCCAGCAGCAGGCCGCGAAGGGAGGGCAGGGGTTCGCAATGGGGCGAGAACAAACGCTGAATGCGGGACATGAGAGGGCCTTTCACGGCCGCCAGGGCCGGTTCGGGGAGACGGGTGCGCCGCAGGCGCTCCAGGGCGGAAAGGCCCTGGGCCAGGATGAGGGGATCGCCGCAAAGGGCCACGGCGGCATCATCGCAGCAGTGTTCCCGCAGCTCCTTCACCTGGCGGGAAAGCCACCAGACGGCTGGATGGAAGAACAGCAGCGCCTCGGCGAGGCTCTGCAACAGGTTCACGAAATGATCGCGGCGCAGGAGATGGGCCAGCTCGTGGGCTAGCACCGCCTCCAGCGCCTGGGGAGACAGGTTCAACAGTGCCGCGCTGGGCAGCAGCAACACGGGCCGCCACCAACCTACCAGCAGCGGCGAAGGCACGCGCTCCGATACCCGCAGCTGCGGCAGGGTTCGCAGCTTCATGCGACGAGCCACTGCTTCCAGCTGCTCGTGCAGAGAGCGCGGAGCCCAATGGCCGGAACGCACGTAGGCCCGCTCCAGCCACCAGATGCCGCCGCCCAGGCGCCCCAGCATGAAGAGGGCGCCAAAGACCCAGAGCGCCGCGAACAGCGCGGGCATCCAGGAGGCCCCACTTCTGGACGGCGCGAGGCCTTCATCCAGTGGGAGGATCTGGAAGGTTCCAGGGGGAAGCAAGCCCCCGGTGGATGAGGGGTTCAGCACCACGAAGGTGATGAAGGGCGCGAACACCATGGCCGCCAACACCGCGCACGCGAAGCCGTAGCGCGCCTTGGCCGAGCGGCGCCGCAGCATGGCCAATCCGACCCAGGCCACCAGGCCCAACAGCGAAAGCTCCCAAAGGGAGTGGAACAGGCTGAGGCCCCATCGTTGCAGCGCCGGAAGTAGCAGAAGGTGACTCATGCGCGCTCCTTCTTCAATCGATCCAGCAAGGCCTGGATCTCGTTCAGTTCCGCCTCGTCCGCAGGCTGCGCGGAAAGGGCGCGCAACACCAGGGACGTGGCGCTGCCCTCGAAGGCCTTCTGCAGCAGGTCATCGAGGAGACAGGCCTGGGTGAGCTCTTCGCCCTGGGCTGCCTGGTACACATGGGAGCGCGTCGACTCGTCCCGGGTGACCAGCCCTTTCTCCACCATGATCTGCAGGAACTTGAGCACGGTGGTGTAGCCCGTATCGCGGTCCTTCGAGAGCGCGTCGTGCACCTCGCGCACCGTGGAAGGCCCGCGCCCCCAAAGCACCCGCAGGATGGCGAGCTCACCATCGGAAGGGCGGATCGGAGGCTGGGACATGGGAACTCCTGAAGCTTGAAAGCATGATTACGAATGTGTTCGTAGTTGTCAACGAACTAATTCGTACTTTTTTGGGCTGGAATTGTGATGGGGATCATATTGAGATTGAGTCTCTGTCGTTATATTTGATTCCGGGCTTTCGGTTTTTCTCTTCGATCAGGTCCAATTCCCAGAACCATCCCGTTTCCATGCCCGTGTTTGGCGGGCTTGGCCTCGCCTTGCTTTCCCCAAGGCGGGATTTCCACGAGGACACCATGCGGCAACGTTCCTTCCTGACTTCCTTCGCCCTGCTGCTTTGCGGAACGACTCTTTCGGCGCGGGCGCTTCCTCCGGCCTCGAACACGGTGTCGGAGGCCACCCATGAACCCTGGCTGGATGCGGTCTTGGGCGGCCGAGCCACGGGTCAGGTGCGGAATCTGAAGGGTGTGGCCGTAGAGGGCGCCCAGGTGCGAGTGATCAAGGAGGGGGAGGTGCAGGAGTTCCATACCGATGCCCAGGGTCGTTTCGCGCTGGAGGTTCCCGATCACGGCCTTTTCCGCTTCGAAGTGCAGAGCGAGGGCTATGAATTCCTGACACGGGAGATTGCGGTGAGCGCGGGCAAGTGGCCACGCCTGCGCTTCGTGTTGAAGCCTTTGACCGGAGCTACCGTGGAGGTGACCACGGGCATGATGACCACAATGCAGCCGAGCCTGCGCGACGAGATCATTCGCACCGAAGTCATCAGCCCCCTGGAGATTCGACGAACGAATGCCGCCTCGCTCAACGAGGCTGTGGATGGAAAACCGGGCATCGCGGTGCAGACCGAATGTTCCATCTGCAACGTGCGCAACGTGGTGCTCAACAACCTGCCAGGTCGGTTCACGACCATCCTGCTGGACGGTGTGCCCCTCTTTTCCTCGGTGTCCGGCGCCTATGGTCTCGACATGATCGGCGTGAACGGCGTGGAATCCATCGACGTGAGCCGAGGGGCAGGGGGGAGCCTCATCGCGCCTGAGGCCCTTTCGGGCACCGTGAACGTGGTGTCGCGCCATCCCGAAAAACGCGAAACGGTGGTGGAAGTTCAAGGGGGCGACGGTGGGTACAAACGCCTCGACGGCTTCTGGGCCAAGCCCTTCCAGGGTGGGGCCATGACAGCTTCGTTCCTGGGCCTGCAGCAGGCCTCCCTCGATGCCAACGGCAACGGCGTGAGTGAGTATGCGGGTTTCAAGCGCTACCTGGCTGGCGTGGGATTGTTCCTGGAGGATGCCGCGGGCTTCAAGGTGCGGGGCCGCCTCGACATGGTGGACGAACGGCGCGGCGGAGGCGCCTTGGGTGACGAATACGGTGCCATCAAGCGCGAACTCCTGGGCAATCCCTTCGATTGGTTGGCGGGGCAGGGGGGATCGCCCGATGCGAGGGGCTGGATTCGCCCGGATGGGGATTTCGACCAGGCGCTTCTGGATGGCCAGCATCCCCTTCGTCTGGTCGATGGGCGCGTGCTGATTCCGTACAACGGGGGGCGCGGAGGCTTTTCAGAGATCATTTTCACCCAGCGTCAGCAGGGCCTCGTGGTGGCGGAACGCGACCTGGGCGATAACCGGCGGCTGCACCTGGCGGCGGGCGTGGCCAACCACGATCAGGACTCCTTCTACGAGGGCGATCTTTACGTGGGCAGGCAGCGCCAGTACTACCTGGAAGGCGGGCTTCAATGGATCTTCGGAAATACCCTGCTCACGGGTGGTTTCAACTATCGCTATGAGGATCTGCGTTCCCATGGCGCCCTGGTGGATGGTACGGCCGTTCGAGGTCTCGACGACTACGCCTATCGAACCCCTGCCTTTTTCGCGCAGGCCTATCATGTGCTGTGGAATGGCCTCGTGGAGCTGAACGCTTCGCTGCGTTACGACCGCAACAATGTGTTCGGCTCCATAACGACCCCGCGCTTCAATGCGCTGTGGCATCACACGGACCGCATCCATAGCCGCTTGGCCGTGGGACGCGGATTCCGGCTACCCACATCCTTCTTCGAGCAGGATCACGGCATCCTCGCCACCACGCGCATCGAGCGTCTCATCCATGATCCAGAGATTTCCGACAACGCCAGCTACACCTTCACCCTGGGCGCTGAACGTTGCGCGCTGGTGGCATCGGCCACCTACAACCGCATCAAGAACTTCGCTCGGCTGGATTCGGGCGCCATTGATGTGGCGACGGGGCAGAAGATCACACTCTTCACGCAGGCCCATGATCCCTTGGTGGTGAAGGGCCTGGACGCGACCTTCACCTGCAAGCTGCTTGGCCATGTGGAAGGCACCCTGGGCGCAGAGTCGTACCGCTATGAATTTGCTCCCGGCACCCTGTCCTTTGCGCGGCCCCACGAGCGGGCCTACGTGCGGTTCGACTACGATGGACGCGACTGGATGTTCCTTGCCCGCGCCACCTGGACCGGCACCATGGATCTGAAGCGTTTCTACGATTACGAACACCACCCCCGCTTCAATCTTGATGGCACTCGGAAGTTGGATCGCAGCCCCGCTTACTGGACCGTGGATTTGAACGCCAGCTACCGCTTTGCCAAGAATCTCAGTGCCGTGATGAGCGTGAACAACCTCTTCGATTTTCGGCAGACCGATCGGGAGGATTTCCTCTGGGTTCGCGCAAATGGAACCCAGGATGTCACCCACATCTGGGGACCGGGCCGGGGGCGCTCCGTTCAGGCGGGCGTGCGCTGGGCTTTCTAGCCAAGTTGGTTTCCAGCCGTGAATGCGGTCTTTCTGAGGCAGAATGGGCCTCATGGTCCTGGATCGCTTTTCCCTCTACGCGCCCATCTACGATGGGTTCGTTTGGATGGCGGGCGTTTCGCCCGTGCAGGCGCTGGTGGCGGAATCGGATGTGAAGGCAGGGGAGCGGGTGCTGGATCTCGGCGGAGGCACAGGGCGGGTGGCGTTGGCCCTCGCAGAACGCGGCGCCCGGGTCACGGTACTGGATCCCTGTTGGGCCATGCTGAAGCGTGCTCCGCGTCACCCCAGTGTGGAGCGCATCCAGGCGCGCGCCCAGGCGTTGCCGTTGGCCGATGAATCCTTCGATCTCGTGCTTTGCATCGACGCCTTGCATCACATCAAGGAAGCCGAAGCTGCCTTGCGCGAGGCCCATCGTGTGCTGCGACCTGGAGGGCGACTGTACGTTCGCGACTTCGACGTACGAAGCTGGCGAGGCCGCGCCGTGCGCCTCTTCGAGCATCTATTGGTGGACGACTCCCGGTTCCTGGCACCGGAAAGCCTTTCGGAATTGGCCCAGCGCCTCGGCTTCAAAGGCTCTACCCGAACATGCTCCTGGCTCGAGTACGTCTATGCGGGAGAGAAGTAAGCAGGTCGGCCCATCTGTTTCGCCAAAATGCCTATGCGCGAGGCGCCCTTCTGGGGAAACGAATCGCCTTGTACGACAGGCAAACTGAGTGGTGCAACCGGTGCGACTCGAACGCACGACCTTTGGCTTCGGAGGCCAACGCTCTCTCCAGCTGAGCTACGGCTGCTTTGAGGTTTCATTCTGACAGGAAGGGGGCGCGCCGCAAGACGAGAAGCGCCAGACGGGAGATCGCAGACCGGGCACACTGGAAGGATGCGACGTGCTGCTTGCCTGTTCCTTTGTGTGCCCGCGCTTCTGGGGGCCGATTCCGTTCGGGTGCAATCGCCCGATGCGCCCTGGAAGACGTACAGGACGGCGCACTACCGCATCCATTTTCCCGCGCATCCTTCCTTCACGCCCTTTGCGGAGGAGGTTGCCTCTCGCATCGAGGGCATCCACGCCAAGGTGACGGAATGGGTGGGCCACGAGGCCAAAGGGCCCATCGACGTGGTGCTGCGCGATCCGGTCATGGATGCCAACGGCTTCGCCCTTCCGCTGCTGAAGCGGCCGTACGTGGAACTCTGGAAGACGCCGCCGGAGCCCACCAGTGCCATCGGCCACCATCGCGGTTGGGTGGAGCTGCTGGTGGTTCACGAACTGACCCACATCCACCATCTGACCTGGCCTCAGCAGAGCCCCAATTGGCGG
Source organism: Bacillota bacterium (assembly GCA_021287085.1). GTDB lineage: Bacteria > Acidobacteriota > Holophagae > Holophagales > Holophagaceae > JAYREN01. Next base: position 12,310 of record JAJTBC010000212.1, read on the forward strand.
GATCGCTTGGCCAACAGCATCGTGGGGCCCGTGGCGACGAAATCGCCGCGCTGGGTGAGCGAGGGCTATGCCACCCTCATCGAGGGGCGCATCACGGGGGTGGGGCGGCCCCACAGCGCCTACCGCGCGGCGGTGATCCGCCAGTGGGCCTTGCAGGGGAAACTGCCGAACTACGAAACCGTGTCCGGCATGGGTGGGTTTCGGGGCGGCTCCATGGCCTACCTCGTCGGCAGCGCCTACCTGGAATGGCTGGAGCGGCGGAATCCCCAACAGCCGGACATCCTCAAGACCTTCTGGAAGCAGCTCGCTTCGCGCAAGCGCCGGGATTTCTCCACCTCCTTCCGCGCTACCTTTGGCATGGATCCCAAAGATGGCTACGACCGCTGGTGCGCCGAAGTGACTCACGATGCGCTGGAGTTGGAGCGTCGAAGCCAAGGCTTGCTGCGGGAAGGGGAGGTGTTCGCGCGGGTGGATGGCGAGATCACGGATCTGGCCGTGAGCCCCGATGGCACGAAACTTTTGGCCCGCGTGCTTTCACGAGAAAATCCTGGCCTGCGCGTGTGGGATCTGGCGCCCAAGTCGGAGAAGGCGGAGGCCAAAAAGGCGGACCGAAAAGACGAGGTGCAAGATCGTCCTCCCGAATTTCCTGAGCCTAAGATCTTCGCCACCGTGGGGCGTCGCAACGGCTATCTGCCGCGCCACGCGTGGTGGATCGACGCGAACCGCATCGGCTTCGAGCTGGGTGAACCCAACGAGGAAGGCGTGCTGCAGCCTCGCTACCTGGAAGCGAATTTCAGCACGCGTCGTGTGGCTCCCGCCGCACCGCCCGCGCCACTCCAGGCTTCGCCCTACGGATTCAAGGAACTGGAAGGCATCTGGAACATCGTCAAGACCACGGTGAAAGGTGAACAGCGCCTCACCCGAACCCTCTCCGCAGCTTGGCAACCTGCGCCCACGCCCGATGGCAAGGCCCTCTACTACGTGCGCCTCACCGCCATGGGCTGCGAAGTGCGAAAGCTGGATCTGAGTTTGCCGCCGCTGGAAGAACAGCCCTTGCCGATTCCCGCCGATCCTTTGTCGCCTCGCACCATTCTCAGCCCCGCTGACGAAGTGAGTCTGCTGCCGCCCCCTGCGGCGTTGCCTCCAGCCAAGGATTACCGTGTGAGCGAAGCCCATGTGTCGGGCTCTCGGGTGGGTTACACGTGGATGCCCTCCGGGCGCGGCGTTCAGCTGGGATGGGGCGGCAACGACCTGTTGGGTCGTTTGAATTGGCAGGTTCTGGCGGGCATCGGCGAAGCCATGGGGCCCCGCGGAGCCACTGTGGGAGCCACGTGGCGAGGATGGGCCTTGGCGCCCACGGTGGAGCTGTTCTCCAGCCTCGAACGACCTTCCCGCCAAAGCTTCCTGCCGGTTTCGGGGGCAGATCGGGAGCGGCGCGGCGGAGCCCTGAGCTTCACCTATGTGGATCAAGGCGTGGACCCGGCGCTCTATCGGGTGAGCGTGGCTTCTGAGCGTATTACTCTGGGGGATTCGGATCTCCGCCTCAGGCGCACCTTGGCAGGGCTGCAGTGGAACCCCGTCTTCCGGTATTCCAGAGGCGACCACTGGGGCCTGTGGATTCGGGGCGAGTTCCGCGCGGCGGCGGGGCGCAGCGATGGCCAGAATTGGCGTTTGGGGCGCCAGGGCCTGGGCGTGGGGCTTCGCACTCCGGGTGGCGTTCTGGCCCTGCGCGGGGAAGTGGGTCAAATGAAAGGCACCTTCACGGATTGGGACCGCTTTCATCTGGGCGGAGAAACCACCAGCCTCGTGCCTACGGCCCTCGAATGGAACCGCGTCGAGCAGGTGGCGCTGCCCGCCTACTCGCAGACCGGCGACCGCTTCCAGCGATGGCGCGTGGAGTTCAGTGACTCGATACGCCTCTATCTGGAACACGGGCGCGCCTGGGATACGAATCTCGCCAAGCCCAGCTTCCAGCGGGTTGCGGGCCTGGAATGGCCGCTTCACGAGTTGATTCCCGCCAATCTAGCCGAGCGCTTTCTGGGGCGCTTCACCTTTACCGTGGGAATCCACCGCGCCCTGGATGGTGTCATGAAGGACCGCACGGTGGGCACCTTCTCGCTCGCGTTGAGGCCCTGACGATGGCCGTCATGCTGGTGTTCTCGATCCTCGTGATCGTGCTGCTGCAGGTGGCCCATTTTCGGTTCCTGCGGCAGTTGTTCCCCGAACGATGGCGAAAGGCGCTGCTATGGACGCTCGTCGCGATTCATGCGCCCATGGCCGTGTACGCGATCCTTCGCCTTTCAGGGATGGTGGGGCCGGGCAGCCTGCGAGGACTGAGGCCTTTCTTTTTGTTAGGCATGTTCTTTCAGGTGTTCACGGTGTTCAGCCTGTTGTTGTGGGGCCTGGGCGCGCTGATCTGGCGCCTGGGGCGGCGAACCCCGCAGAGTCCTGGCCGCAGGCTTTTCCTGCAGAGCACGGCGGGGGCTGGATTGGGCGCCATGGCGATGGCCAGCGGTGTGGGATACCGCGAAGCCCACGCTGCACCTGAAATCACGCGGAAGGAGTTGACCTTTCACGACCTGCCGCCGGGCTTCGACGGCCTCAAGATCGCCCACCTTACGGATCTGCACGGGGGGCCCATGGTGGACCGGGCCACTCTGCGCCGCTGGCGCGCGCTCTGCGAGCGCGAAACGCCGGACCTGGTGCTTTTCACGGGAGATTTCGTGGACAGCCTGCCCCACGAGATTCGCCCCTTCGAGGAAGCCTTTCAGGGATTCTCCGCGCCCATGGGATGTTTCGCGGTCCTGGGCAACCACGACTATTTTTCGGATCCGCGCCCCATCTGGAGAACCCTGGAAACCATGGGCATTCCCTGTCTGGAGAATCGTCATGCGGTGATTCAACGCCAAGGCGATGCCATCGCCCTTTTCGGCCTGCAGGATCCCATCGCTCCCCATGGGCTTCTCCGTCGCGCCGTCTTCGGCCCCGGTTCCCGCCCCCAGGACGTGGCGCCCTTGCTGCCGAAGGGACTGTGGCGACTCGCGCTGGTGCACCGTCCCAGCCAATGGGCAGACGCCCGCAGCATCGGCGCGCGCCTGACGCTGGCGGGCCACACGCATGGCGGCCAGATCAATCTTGTTCCGGGCCTCAGTAGCGCCCGAATGCTCGGCCCCTATACCGAGGGGCTTTACCGTCACGGTCCCGATGCGCTCTATGTAAGTCGCGGGCTCGGCGTGGTGGGCCTTCCGGTGCGCCTGGGTGCGCCGCCGGAACTGCCGATTCTTACCCTGAGGCGGAAGTGAAACCATCTTCCCGCCCAGCCCGAATTGCGCTAGACTAGCCCTTCGTCCGACCAAGGCCCCATCGTCTAGCGGTTAGGACGCCGCCCTCTCACGGCGGTAGCAGGGGTTCGAGTCCCCTTGGGGCTACCAGTCAGGCACCCTGGAGAAATCCGGGGTGCTATTTTTTTAGGTGTGGGTGCATGCTCCCGAAAGGGGTGTCGGTTTGAGAGTGAGTCAGGAAACAAAATCGGAGCGGAGTCGCGCAGCGATCCTCGAGGCGGCCCTTCAGCTCTTTTCGGAACATGGGTACCGGGGCACGAGCATTCGCGAAATCGCCGATGCGGCGGGGCTTTCCACGGGAAACCTCTACCATCACTTCCCCGACAAGGAGACGCTGTTCCGAACGCTGCTGGATCACTACTGGGAAGCCATCGAAAGCCCAGAGTTTCCCTTCAACAAGGCGCTGGCGGAAGGGGCCTTTCCCCACGATCTCGAAAAGCTGGCCCGGGCTGCGGAGGCGAGCGTACGCCAGTACCGTCGGCATGTGGCGCTGATCTACGTGGACGTGGTGGAATTCCAGGGGGATCACATCCGCAAGTTCTACTTGGGCATGGCCGACCGCTTCGCCACGTTCCTGAATACCCGCTTCCCGAACAACACGTTCTCGCAGGAGTTCACGCCGGGCGTGGAGCCGCCCACGGCGCTGATGCTGGTGAGCCGTGTCTTCCTGCACTACTTCGCGGTGGAAATCCTGTTCGGTGTGCCCGATCAGCTGGGCATGAATACGCCCATGGCCATCAAGGAGATGTCGGAAGTGTTCCGCAAGGGCTTCCTGTCTCCGGCGCAAAAGAAAAAAGCCTAATTATTTCTTTGTTTAATTTTTCTATAAAGGCTTTGAATTAAGCCTTGACAAGGCCTGTGTCCAGGTTCATCTTGCAAAACAGACCAATTGTTCGGTTTTGTTTCTCCCCCTTTCTCTTTTGACGAGGATTGAAGATGAATCGTTTTGCCACCCTTGCATCCACCGGTAGCTATCTGCCCGAGATCCGCGTGTCCAACGACGATCTTCGAAAGCGCTTCGCCCATCTGCCCGATTTCGTGGACAAGATGGAGGCTTCCTCCGGCATTCGCTGTCGCTGGAACGCACCCGAAGATTGGGCCACCTCCGATGTGGCGCTGCCCGCGGCGCGACAGGCTCTGGAACGTGCGGGCTTGAAGCCCGAAGATGTGGATCTCATCATCCTCGGCACCGATTCGCCGGATTACATCACCCCCGCGACTTCGGTGGTGCTGCAGTACAAGCTCGGCGCCGTGAACGCGGGCACCTTCGACATCGGCTGTGCGTGCGCTTCTTTCCCCACGGCCTACGCCACCGCTGCGGGCTGGATCGCCACCAATCCCGCCATCAAGACGGTGCTGGTGGTGGGTGTGTATCTCATGCACAAGCTGGCCTCGCCCAACGACCCGCTGAACTTCTTCTACGGCGATGGCGCGGGCGCGGCGGTGCTGGTGGCTTCGGACAAGCCTGGTTTCGTGGGCGCGGCGGCCCAGGCAGGAGGCGCGTACCACAAGCACTGGGGCATCTATTCAGGCGGCACCTATGAGCCTGCCACCGTGGAATCGGTGCAGGCGGGGCGCACCCAGGTGAAGATGCTCGAACGTTATCCGCCGGAGATCAATCATGAAGGCTGGCCCAGGCTGGTGCGCAAGCTGGCCGCCGGGAGCGGCTTTGCGCTGAATGACATCGATTTCATTCTCTTCACGCAGGTGCGGAAGCCTTCCATCGATCTGGTGATGGGCGATCTGGGCATTCCGCTGGAGAAGACGCACACCGTCATGGAGGAGTGGGGCTACACCGGTTCTGCCTGCATTCCCATGGTGCTGCACGATGCCATCGAAAAGAAAAAGATCAAATCCGGCGACAGGGTGGTGCTGGTGGGCTCCGGTGTGGGCTACAACCAGGCCGCCTGCGCCTTCATCATGCCCTGACCTATTCCGGCCGACGCCCGCGCCGGTTCCCATCCCGAAAGGAAGCTCCATGAGTCAAACAAGCATCATCGGCGCCTACAACACCGAGTTCGGCGCGTTCGTCAAAAAGGACAAGGCCACAGGCCTTATGACGGACACCCGGACCTACTACGATCTGCTGGTGGAGGCGGGCCGCGGCGCCATCGCCGACGCCGGTCTGGAAGCCAAGGACATCGACGGCGTGTGGGTGGGATCCTGCAGCCCCGGCTCCTTCATCAATCAGGAGCATGTGGCTCCGCTGGCGGCGGAAATTGATCCCGCGTTGCGCTTCAAGCCCATGACCCGCTGCGAATGCGCCTGCGCCTCGGGTTCCGTGGCCCTCTACAACGCCCTCTACGCGGTGGAATCGGGCCGCGTGAAGACCGCGCTGGTCATCGGCGTGGAGAAGATGAATCTGCTTTCCACGCCCCAGATGACCCACGTGCTGGCCTGCTGCTCCCATTGGCCCACGGAAGGTTCTCGCGGCATGAGCTTCCCCATGCTCTTCGCCGAGTACGCCAAGGGCTACCAGGCTCATTACAAGATCCCCACGGAGGAACTGGAGAGGATGCTCTGGACGGCGGGCGCGCTGTGCTACAAGAACGGCGCCGAGAACCCGCTGGCCCACATGAAGAACGGTCCCCAGAGCGTGGAAGAGATCATGAAGCTCAACGAGGTGGATGCCAAGGGCAAGTGCAAGAACATGATGATCGCCGCTCCGTTGCGGCTCCATGACTGCTCTCTGGTGACGGATGGCGCGGCCGCGCTGGTCATCACGCGCAGCGCCGATGCGCCCAACAAGGCCCGAGCCGTGGAGATCGCGGGCATCGGTCACTCCGTGGAGCGTCTGCCCGAAAACGTCCGCCCCAACATGTACGACTTGATGGGAGGCAAGGATGCCGCCGCCAAGGCCTATGCCGAGGCGGGCATCAAGGCTGCTGACGTGGACCTGGCCGAAGTGCACGACTGCTTCACCATCAATCAGATCCTCAGCACCGAGGCCCTCGGGTTCTCGACGGATGGCCGAGCCGGGTACGACTACCTGGATGGTCGCTTCACCCGCGACGACAAGATCGCCATCAACCTCTCCGGCGGCCTCAAGTCCAAGGGCCATCCCGTGGGCGCCACGGGGGCTTCCATGCACGCCCTCCTCTACAAGCAGCTCGTGGGCGAGGCCATCGGCGTGAAAGCCAAGAAGGCCGACATCGGCGTGGCCTTCAACGTGGGTGGTTCCGCCGTCACCAACTGCGTCACGGTGCTGCGAAAGCGCTAGACGGCGGAGACCACGACCATGACGACCTTCATCTACAACGATCTGCACTTCAAGCTGGAAGCCCGGGATGGAAGCTGGGATCTGGGCATCGAGCGCTCCGGCACCACCGCTTATGCGGGCGTTGGCCTCTTTCCTGGCGCCTCCTCGGCGGAGGCGGAAACCAAAGCCAAGGCCCTGGCCCGCACCATCTTCCCCGTGGGCGTCAAGTGCGTGGGTCCCGACGTGGCGCATCCCAACACCATTGGCGATCTCAAGATTGTCGGGCCCGACGTGGCGCATCCCAACTTCATCTACTGGAACAAGGACAGCGTGTCCTGCCCCCGTGAACGTTGAGCGTGAACCCTCTTTCATAAGGATTTGACTATGGAAATCAAAGGCAGCGTGGCCCTCGTAACCGGCGGCGGCAACGGCATCGGCGAGGCAGTGGTCAAGCACCTGGCCAAGCAGGGCGCCAAAGTGGCCGTGGTCGATATGGCCCAGAAGAACATCGACCGCGTGGTGAAAGACATCAAGGACATGGGCGGGGAGGCCATCGGAATCCAGGCCAATGTCACCAGCGAAGCGGATACGGCCCGCTTCATCAAAGGCACCCTGGATGCTTTTGGCCAGCTCAACATCGCCGTGTCCTGCGCGGGCATCATCCGGGATGGCACGATGCTGAACCTGGACAAGGAAACGGGCAAAGTGGCGAGAAAGCTGGGCCTGGATAAATGGCAGGCGGTCATCGACACCAACCTTACCGGCACCTTCCTGACCATCCGCGACGCGGCGGAAGCCATGGTGAACGGCGGCTGGCCGGGGCTGCTGGTGCCCATCAGCTCCGTGAACAAGGCGGGGCAGGTGGGGCAGCTCAACTACTCCTCGGCCAAGGTGGCCGATGCGCTGATGCCGAAGATCATCATCGGCGAATTCCTGATGCGCGGGATCCGCAACGTGCGCTGCGTGGCCATCGCGCCGGGCTACACCGCCACGCCCATGCTCACGGGCATGAATCAGGAGGCATTGAAGACAATTCTGGAGGACGTGCATCTGGGCCGCCTTATCGCCCCGGAAGAAATCGCCGATCTCATCAGCCACGCCGTGCAGAATGAGGCCATCAACGCCACGACCATCGAGATTACCGGCGGCCTTTGCTACCCCAACGGCATCGCCAAGTGATCCTTGGCTCTTTATTGCATATTTTTTAAGTGATTCTCCCTCGCCACACGCTAAGAACCCGAGTAGGATGCTCACAAAACACGACCTAACGTTCGGTTTGTTATCTCAACCCCAAACCCCTTGGCCCAAGGCCCATGCTGCCCAGGCCACTTTTCAAAAGGACAGGCCATGAACATTCGATTCGCCCTCGTCGCCTCCGCCGTCGCCCTCGCGCTGCCCCTTTCGGCGGCCGATCTCCAGGTGGCTCCCGGCACTACGTTCTCCGTCACCGGTTTCTTCGGCCTCGGCCTGAAGCAGGCCAGCATCAGCAATTCCGTGAGACCGGGGCTTTCCACGGAAACCCGCCTGGACGACAACACGTCCCGCCTCTTCTTCACGGGCAGCGCCAAGATCATGGATGGCTGGAACGTGGTCTTCACCGTCGGTTCCCGCTTCACCACGGATGTGCGTCCTGCGGATGCGGTGTTGAGCAACGTGACGGCCAGCAATTCCCTCACGGTCAGCCAGGCCACGGGCTGGGCCGATGACGATACCTGGGCCGGCATCCTCTCTCCCTACGGCCGCCTCATCATGGGCAAGAACTCCTTCTACTGGAGTGACACCATCGGCCTTCCCCACATCGCCCCGGTGCTGGATGCGCCCGGCGAATGCTATCGGGTCTGGGATGCCAATGGCCTGGCCACCTTCAACATCCTCAATCAGGCCATGAGCCTGATCAAATCCGGCATCCTGGTGAACAACTACACCCTGGGCATCACGCGCTCCCGCAACGTGGTGCGCTATGACTCGCCCAATTGGAGTGGCGTGGATCTGGCGGTGCTGTGGTCCAAGAATCCCATCGGCAACGAACTGTGGTGGCCGGGCTTCGACACTCCCGGCACCAGCGGCACCACCAACTACGCCCGCAATTACGCCGACGGAAATACCACCTACCTGCGGCTGCGCTACAACGGAAAGGGCATGTCGCTGTTCGGCAGCATGCTGAACCAGAAGATCCAGGGTGGCGTGTACAACACCGCCCTCTATGGCGGCCCCCAGGACGTGTCGGCCTATCGTCTGGGCGCTTCCTACAAGTTCCCCTTCGGCACGAAGGTGGGCGTGGTCTATGACCACACCTCCATCGCCAACGGCGTAGCCGGCACCGCCCTAGTGGCCTACACCGGTTTCAACACCACCACGAACACCGGCATCGCCTCCGTCATCATGGCGCCCGGCAGCATCACCACTGGGGATGCCAGCCGCAATGCCTACGAGATCACGGTTTCCCACCCCTTCAAGGATTTCATGGCCCATGTGACCTACGCCAAGGCGGGCAACATGGCCTCCGTGGCTTCCACCGGCGCCAACCAGCTCAACCTGGCGGTGGACTACGCGTTGACCAAGCGCACCTTCGTGGGCCTGCAGTACTCCACGCTCAAGAACGACAGCAACGGCCACTATTCCCCGTTCCTCACGAACTTCTCCTTCGGCGCCACGGCCCCCAACACCCCTGCGGGCTACAACGGTGAAAACTGGTCGCAGCTCAGCTTGAACCTGCAGTTCTGGTTCTAGGTTCCCGCATGGGCGCCCGACGTTTTGGGCGCCCATGTTTCATTTTCCTTTCCATCCCGGACGGTGCAGCGGATCATCTGCGTATCGTTCTCGAATCCAAGGAGTCCCCATGACTATCCTTCGTTCGTCCCTCGTCAAGCTGGGGCTGGCGCTCGGTCTGGCCGCTGGCTTCGCCCAGGCCCAGGACATCAAGATCGCCCATGTGTATGACAAGACGGGCCTGCTGGAAGCCTACGCCAAGCAGACCCAGGCGGGTCTGCTCATGGGCATCGAATACGCCACCAACGGCACCATGATGGTCAACGGCCACAAGATCGTCGTGCTGGAACGCGACACCCAGGGCAAGCCCGATGTGGCCAAGTTCCAGCTCGCTTCGGCCTATGGTGATGACAAGGTGGCGCTGGCCATCGGTCCCACCAGTTCCGGCGCCGCTTTGGCGATGCTGCCCGTGGCCGAAGAATACAAGAAGATCCTCCTCGTGGAACCTGCCGTGGCCGATTCCATCACCGGGGAAAAGTGGAATCGCTACATCTTCCGCACGGGCCGCAACTCCAGCCAGGACGCCATCTCCAACGCGGTGGCCTTGGACAAGCCTGGCGTGAACATCGCCACCCTGGCCCAGGAATTCGCCTTCGGCAAGGATTTCGTGAAGGCGTTCCGAGGCGCGCTCAAGAAGGCCAAGCTGGTTCACGAGGAGTATCTGCCCGCCAACACCACCGACTTTACGGCCGGTGCGCAGCGCATCTTCGACAAACTGAAGAACCTGCCCGGTCGCAAGGTCATCTTCATCAACTGGGCCGGCGCGGGGAACCCCTTCAAGATCGCCGACCTGAACCCGCAGCGCTACGGCATCGAGATCGCCACGGGCGGCAACATCCTGCCGGCCCTGGCGGCCTACAAGGCCTTCCCTGGCCTCGAAGGTTCTGCCTACTACTACTACGAGATTCCCAAGAACAAAGTGAATGACTGGCTGGTGAAGGAGCATCAGAAGCGCTTCAAGACCCCTCCCGACTTCTTCACCGCGGGCGGCATGGCCGCAGGCATGGCCGTGGTCGAAGCCCTGAAGAAGACCAAGGGCGATGTCTCCACCGAAAAGCTCATCGCCACCATGGAAGGCATGTCCTTCGACACGCCCAAGGGCAAGATGACTTTCCGCAAGGAAGATCATCAG
>JAJTBC010000120.1 GCA_021287085.1 Bacillota bacterium
GTCGCGCTGGGCAAGGCGGGCCGCAAGATCTGGATGGGCATTCGTCCCACCGTGCGCGGCGTGGTCATGAATCCCGTGGATCATCCCCACGGCGGCGGTGAAGGTCGCACGTCTGGCGGTCGTCATCCTGTGACGCCTTGGGGTCAGCCCACGCGCGGTCACAAGACGCGCCACAACAAGCGCACCACCAAGTTCATCGTCAAGCGGATCAATTAGGAGAGGCTGCCATGGCACGTTCGCTGAAAAAAGGGCCTTTCGTTGATGCCCACCTTCAAAAAAAGATCGACGCCGCACAGGCCACCATGGACAAGCGGGTCATCAAGACCTGGTCCCGCCGCTCCACGGTGCTGCCCCAGATGATCGGCCTCACCATCGCCGTTCACAACGGCAACAAGTTCATCCCCGTCTATGTCACCGACAACATGGTCGGTCACAAGCTGGGCGAATTCTCCCAAACGCGCATCTTCAAGGGCCACGCCGGCAAGGCCGACGCCAAGGCGAAGGGGAAGTAGCATGTCCGAAATCGTTTCCAGTGCCACCGTTCGTCATCTGCGTGGATCGGCCCAGAAGGCCCGTCTCGTGGTGGATCTGATCCGCGGCAAGCGCGTGGGCGAAGCCCAGTGGGTGCTCTCCAGCACCAAGAAGTACGCCGCCGCGCCCATCAAGAAGCTGCTTGATTCCGCCATCGCCAACGCCATCGACAAAGATGCCACCGTCAACCCCGACGATCTCTTCGTCCGCTCGATCTTCGTGGATGAGGGCTTCCGCATGAAGCGCGTGCGCCCCGCTCCCATGGGTCGCGCCTACCGGGTGCAGAAGCGCACCTGCCACATCACCGTGCAGCTCGCTGCGCTGGCCGAAGGGGAGGAATAGACAATGGGTCAGAAAGTCCATCCGTACGGCTTCCGCGTCGTCCACAACAAGAACTGGAAGAGCAAGTGGTACGCCAAGCGCGACTACGCCTCTCTTCTGCATGAAGACCTGAAGCTTCGCAAGGAGCTGAAGGCCCAGCTCCATGGCCTCAACGCCATGGTCTCCAAGATCGATATCGAACGCGCCGCCGACAAGGTGACGGTGCGGATCTTCACCGCCCGGCCCGGCATCGTCATCGGCCGCAAGGGCGCGGAGATCGACAAGCTGCGCGAGGATCTCCAGGCCCGCCTGAAGCGCCCCGTCAGTGTTGACATCCAGGAAATCAAGAAGCCCGAAATCGATGCCCAGCTCGTGGCCGAGGGCGTGGCGCAGCAGTTGGAGCGCCGTATCGCCTTCCGTCGCGCCATGCGCAAGGCCGAAGAAGCGGCCATCCGCTTCGGCGCCAAGGGCTTCAAGATCAAGGTCTCCGGTCGCCTCAACGGCGCCGAGATCGCCCGGACGGAGGATTACCTCTCCGGCCAGATGCCCCTTCAGACCATCCGCGCCAACGTGGACTACGGCTTCGCCGAAGCCCGCACCACGTACGGCATCATCGGCATCAAGGTCTGGGTCAACCTGGGCGAAGCGGCCCTCGAAACCGTGAAGCGCTGAGGTGAACCCATGTTGATGCCGAACAAAGTCAAGAACCGCAAGATCCAGAAAGGCCGCACCCGCGGCGTCGCCACCCGTGGCAACGATCTTTCTTATGGCGACTACGGCCTGAAGGCCCTGGAGCACGCCTGGGTCACCAACCGGCAGATCGAGGCCGCCCGTATCGCCATGACCCGTCACATCAAGCGTGGCGGACGCATCTGGATTCGGATCTTCCCCGACAAGCCCACCACCAGCAAGCCCGCCGAAACCCGCATGGGATCGGGCAAGGGCGCGCCGGATGGCTGGGTGGCCGTGGTGCGGCCCGGCAAGATCCTCTTCGAGATGGAAGGCGTGGACGAGCCCACCGCTCGCGAAGCCCTTCGTCTGGCCCAGATGAAGCTGTGCGTCGCTTCGGATTTCATTTCCCGCACGCCGCCGGAAGAGTAAGGGGAAGCACGATGACCAAGAAAAATCCATTCAGCGAACTGACTGGCAAGAGCGTCGAGGAACTGGCGCAGTTGGAGGCCGATCTGGCCGCCAAGCGCTTCACCCTCCGCTTCCAGCATGCCGTGGGCCAGGTGGAGAACACCGCCGAGATCCGGAAAACCCGCCGAGAACTCGCCCGCGTCAAGACCGCGCTCAAGACGAAGTTGGCGTGAGGTAGCCCATGAGCCTAGAACAGAAAATGATCCGCAGCGGCATCGTGGTGTCCAACAAGGCCGACAAGACGGTGGTGGTGAAGGTGGAGCGCAAGTTCCAGCACCCTCTCTACAACCGCACGGTCAAACAGAGCAAGAAATTCATGGCCCACGACGAGACCAACGTCTGCCAGATCGGCGACGTGGTGAAGATCGTCGAATCGCGGCCCCTGTCCAAGCGCAAGCGCTGGGCGGTCCTTGAGATCGTCCAGAAGGCTGGCGAGTAAGGAGTCGACATGATTCAGATGGGAACCATGCTCACGGTGGCCGATAACTCCGGCGCCAAGAAGATCTGCTGCATCCTGCCCCTGGGCGGCGGTGTGGGCAAGATCGCCGAATTGGGCGATGTCATCACCGCTTCGGTGAAAGAAGCCATTCCCGGCGGCACCGTCAAGAAGAAGGCCGTGGTGCAGGCCGTCATCGTGCGGCAGCGCAAGGCTTTCCGCCGCAAGGATGGCAGCTACATCCGCTTCGACGAAAACGCCGCCGTCATCATCAAGAAGGACGGCGAGCCGGTCGGAACCCGCGTGTTCGGCCCCGTGGCCCGCGAACTGCGCGAGCGGAAGTACATGAAGATCGTCTCCCTCGCCCCTGAGGTGCTGTGATGGAAAAGCCAGTCAAGATGAAGCTCAAGAAGGGCGACGATGTGCTCGTCATCGCAGGCAAGGATCGCGGCAAGCGCGGCCAGGTCGTGAAGGTGAGCCCCACCACCAATCGCGTGGTGGTCGAAGGCGTCAACGTGGTGAAGAAGGCCACCAAGCCCAATCCCCAGACCGGCGCCGAAGGCGGCATGATCGCCAAGGAATCGCCCATCCACGCCTCCAACGTGATGCTCGTGGACAAGGCGACGCAAAAGCCCACCCGCAAACGCCCTGCGTAACGAACATTCGTTCGTAAAAAACGCTTGGCAATGCGGAGCAATGTGAGAAACTGATCGTTCCGCCGATGGATCGCCGTCGGCGGAACCTTTGAAAACCTGAGGTTGGAAGGAACACGGGCCGGACCGCCGGAACCCAAGCCCTTCCGCTCTCCCGAACCCGTTGGGCGTTGTCGCCCTACGGAAATGGAGGAATCCATGCCGACCAGTGCGGAACCCCGCATCAAGGCCCGCTATCGCACCGAAGTGGTGCCGAAGCTCAAAGAGGAGTTCGCGTACACCAGCGTGATGCAGGTGCCCCGACTCCAGAAAATCGTCATCAACATGGGCGTAGGCGACGCCATCCAGAACATCAAGACGCTGGATGTGGCCGTCGAAGAACTGACCGCCATCGTGGGCCAGAAGCCCGTGATCCGCAAGGCCAAGAAGAGCGTGGCCCAGTTCAAACTGCGCGAAGGCATGCCCATCGCCTGCATGGTTACCCTGCGTGGCGAGCGCATGTGGGAGTTCTTCGATCGTCTGGTGAGCCTCTCCTTGCCCCGCGTCCGCGACTTCCGCGGCGTGCCCACCAAGTCCTTCGATGGCCGCGGCAACTACACGCTGGGCCTCAAGGATCAGCTCATCTTCCAGGAAATCGACTACTCCAAGGTCGACAAGATCAAGGGCATGAACGTGACGTTCGTGACCACCGCCCCCACCGATGCCGAAGCGCGCGCCATGCTGGCCCACCTCGGCATGCCCTTCCGCAAGTAGTCAGGAGAACCCATGGCTCGCATCGCGAAACGCTACAAGGACGCCTCCAAGCCCAAGTTCTCGACCCAGCACCGCAATCGCTGCAAGGTGTGCGGTCGGCCCCGGGGCTTCATCCGCAAATTCGAACTCTGCCGTCTCTGCTTCCGGAAGCACGCCCTGGCGGGCGAGCTTCCCGGCGTTCAGAAGTCCTCCTGGTAGAAAGAGGAAACCATGCACACCGATCCCATCGCTGATTACCTGACCCGCGTGCGCAACGGCATCATGGCCGGTCACGACGCCGTGGTGGTGCCCGCTTCCAAGATGAAGGAGCGCCTCTCCGCCATTCTCAAGCAGGAAGGCTACATCCACGGCTACAAGAGCGTGGAGCATGATGGCCGCGACTACCTGGTGGTGAACCTCAAGTACGTGAAGAACGGCGAGTCCGTGATCCACGGCCTGAAGCGCATCTCCAGCCCCGGTCTCCGCATCTACGTGGGCGCCCAAGAGATCGCCGACGTGAACGGCGGCCTCGGCATCGCCATCCTCACCACGCCCAAGGGCCTGCTCACGGGCAAGGATGCCCGCAAGCAGAACGTGGGCGGTGAAGTTCTCGCTCACGTCTGGTAGTTCTCCGCCAACCCGATTCAAAGGATTCAACATGTCTCGCATCGGAAAAAAGCCCGTGACGCTGCCGAAAGGCGTCAAAGTCACTGTCAACGGGGCTGAGGCCGTCGTCGAAGGCTCCAAGGGCAAGCTGATCTGCCCGGTCCCCACGGGGATCACCTTGGATGTCCAGGCCGATTCCATCAACCTCACCCGCGCCAACGACGAAGCCCAGACCCGGGCCTTCCACGGTCTCACCCGCGCCCTTCTGCAGAACGCCGTGACCGGCGTGAACGAAGGCTGGAAGAAGGAACTGGACATCGTCGGCGTGGGCTACAAGGCTGCCATGGAAGGCGCGAAGCTCCGCCTGGACCTCGGCTACAGCCACCCCATCTTCTACGAAGCCCCGGCGGGCATCGCCGTGGCGGTGGAGAAGAACACCCACATCATCGTCACCGGTCACGACCGGCAGGCGGTGGGTCAGGCTGCCGCTGATATCCGCAAGTTCCGCAAGCCCGAACCCTACAAGGGCAAGGGTGTCCAATACACCGGCGAAGTCATCCGCCGCAAGGCCGGCAAGACCGGGAAGTAAGGGGAAACCATGGCTAACGATCTGAAGGCCCGTCGTCAGAAGACGAAAACCCGCATCCGGGGCCGCGTGTCCGGCACCCCCGAACGTCCCCGCCTCACCATCACCAAGAGCCTCAAGCGCATCTACGTGCAGGCCGTGGACGATACCAAGGGCGTGACCCTGGCTTCCGCCTCCAGCCTCGAAAAGGATCTGCGCGCCAAGCTGAAGAATGGCGCCAACATTGAGGCCGCCAAGGTGGTGGGCGCGAGCATCGCCGCCCGCCTCAAGGAGCAGGGCATCACCGCGGTCGTGTTCGACCG
Source organism: Bacillota bacterium (assembly GCA_021287085.1). Lineage (GTDB taxonomy): Bacteria > Acidobacteriota > Holophagae > Holophagales > Holophagaceae > JAYREN01. The sequence continues at coordinate 5,308 of JAJTBC010000120.1, forward strand.
CAATGGCTACGTCTATCACGGTCGCGTCAAGGCGCTGGCCGACAGCGCCCGCGAAGCCGGGCTGCAGTTCTAAGGGGGAGGCTTATGTCTGCAGAAGTGAAAAACACCGCCGAAGCCCCCCAGCAGGGCGAATTCAAGGATCAGGTCATCTACGTCGGTCGCGTCACCAAGGTGGTGAAGGGCGGCAAGAACTTCTCCTTCTCCGCGCTGGTCGTCGTGGGCGACGGCAAGGGCAAGGTGGGGTTCGGCCTGGGCAAGGCGCTGGAAGTGCCTTCCGCCATCAAGAAGGGCATCGAATCCGCCAAGCGCAACATGATGAAGGTGCCCGTCACCTCCAACGGTTCCATTCCCCATCCCATCACCGGCCGCTTCGGCTCCGGCTCCGTGCTGATGAAGCCCGCCCCCGAAGGCACCGGCGTGATCGCCGGCGCCACGGTGCGCGCCATCATGGAAGCCGCCGGCATCAACAACGTGCTCACCAAGAGCCTGGGCTCCTCCAACCCGCACAACATGGTTCGCGCCACGTTCGCCGGTTTCCAGAGCCTCATGGACCCCTACACGGTCATGACCAACCGTGGCATCGACCAGGCGGAGGCCTAACATGTCCAACCTGATCGGAAAGCAGGTCGTCATCAAGCTCGTGCGCTCCACCATCTGCACCACGCCCAAGCATCGGGCCTTCGTGCAGACCCTGGGGCTGAAAAAGGTGGGCGACACCCGCCAGTGCGAATACACCCCGAATGTGCATGGCATCGTCAAGCTCATTCCGCACCTCGTCGCCGTGTCGGTCAAGGAGTAGGTCATGAAGCTCAATGAACTCAAGCCCGCCGAGGGCGCTGTCAAGAATCGCAAGCGCGTGGGCCGCGGCCCCGGCTCCGGCATGGGCAAGACCGCCACGCGGGGCGAGAAGGGCCAGAAGTCCCGTCGCGGCTACAGCCGTCAGCGCGGCTTTGAAGGCGGCCAGATGCCCCTGCATCGCCGCTTGCCCAAGCGCGGTTTCACCAACATCCACGCCATTCCCACCCAGGAAATCGGCCTCGCCCTCATTTCCACTTACTTCCAGGAAGGGGAAACCGTCAGCCTCGCCACCCTGCGCGAGAAGAAGCTGGTCAATTCCACCATCCAGAAGATCGTGGTCCTGGCTTCGGGCGAACTCAGCCTGAAGGTCACCGTGGTGGCCGACCGCGTCACCAAGGGCGCTCGGGAAGCCATCCTTGCCAAGGGCGGCACCATCCAGGAACCCGCCGCCCCTGCGGCGGAGTAAGGTCGATTCTCCATGGAACGCCTCCGCCAACTGTTTTCCAATCCTGAGCTGCGCAAGCGGTTGCTCTTCACGCTCGTGATGTTGCTGATCTACCGCCTGGGCGTGCACGTTTCGGTGCCCGGCGTCAACGCCGAGACTCTGGCCAAGCATTTGGATAAGATGGGCGGCCTGATCGGCGTGGTGGATCTGTTCTCCGGCGGCGCCTTCAAGAAGTTCTCCGTGTTCGCCCTGGGCATCACGCCCTACATCACCGCCAGCATTGTGCTGCAGTTGATGGGCGCCGTGGTGCCTACCCTGGAAAACCTTCAGAAGAAGGAAGGCGAAGCGGGTCGGCAGAAGATCAATCAATGGACGCGCTACCTCACGGTGGTGCTGGCCTTCGTGCAGGGCTTCGGCATCGGCTCGCTGGCTCAGGGCATGGGCCCCGACGTGGTGGCCAATCCCGGGCTGGGCTTCAAGATGCTCTGCGCCTTCACCCTGGCCACGGGCACCATCTTCGTCATGTGGCTCGGCGAGCAGATCACCGAGCGGGGCGTGGGCAACGGCATCTCGCTGCTCATCTTCGCCGGCATCGTGGCGGGCCTTCCCAAGGCGCTGAGAACCTTGGGCAGCATGTTCCGCGATTCGATCCTGCAGAAGGGCAACGTGGCGCCTCCCGGCGTGTTCTTCCTGCTCATCGCGGTGATGATCGTGGTGCTGATTTCCGTAGTGATGGTGGAAAGCGCCTCCAGGCGTATTCCCCTCCACTACGCGCGGCGGGTGGATTCCTCCCGCATGGCCAGCCAGCGCAGCTCGTACTTGCCCTTGAAGGTCAATACCGCCGGGGTGATGCCCGTCATCTTCGCCAGCTCCGTGATCTTCTTCCCGGCCACCATCGCCCAGTTCACCCACTGGGATTGGCTCGCGAAGCTCTCCAGCTACGTCAATCCCCAGTCCCACTTCTGGGTCTATACCCCGATCTTCGTGGGCACCATCATCTTCTTCGCTTTCTTCTACACCAGCATCGTGTTCAATCCCGATGAAACCGCCGAGAACATGAAGCGATCCGGGGGCTACATTCCCGGCATCCGCCCCGGCAAGGAAACCAGCGTTTACATGGACGGCGTGCTGTCCAAGCTGACCTTCGTGGGCGCCATGTACCTGGCGGCGGTGTCCATCGTGCCGCTCCTCATCATGAACCAGATGCCGGGCCTCAACTTCTACTTCGGCGGCACGTCGCTGCTGATCGTGGTGGGCGTGGCCATGGATACGGTGTCCCAGCTCGAAAGCTACCAGGTCATGCGTCACTACGACGGCTTCCTGGAGCAGGGTCGAGTGCGTGGCGGGCGTTCGTCCCGCGGCGAAGCGAGGGCGCGATGAAGGTACACATTCTCCTCGGCCCTCCCGGCAGCGGGAAGGGCACCCAGGCCAAGCGCCTGGTGGAACATTTCTCCTTGGTTCACCTGTCAACGGGTGATATTCTGAGAGATGCCGTTTCGAAAGAAACGGAGATTGGCCTTCGGGCCAAGGCCATCATGGCCGCTGGAAAACTCGTGGACGACGATACGGTCAATGGGCTCGTCTTTGCGCGGCTGCAAGACGAAACCGGCAACGTATTGTTCGATGGCTATCCCCGAACCCTTCAACAAGCCGAAGCCCTTGCGGATTTCCTCTCCGCGCAAGGCATCGAGCTGGGGCTGGTGGTGGATATCGAAGTCCCCGAAGAAGCCTTGGAAGACCGGGTGGTGAAGCGCCGCGTGTGTAGCAACAACGCCTGCGGCGACATCTATCATCTGGACCGCAAGCCCCCGAAAACGGCTGGCGTCTGCGACAAGTGCGGCAGTTCGCTGAAGCACCGATCCGACGACACCGCCGAAGCGTTCAAGAGCCGCATGAAGGCGTTTTACGACACCTTCAAGCCCCTCCAGGCCTTCTATTCGGGCAAACCCAACTACAAGCGGGTGGATGGCACGGGAATGCCCGATGCTGTTTTCGCCACTGTGGTGAAGATCTTCGAAGCGCATGAGACTTCGGGAGAGCGCGTTTGAGCAAGGAAGAAGCCATTGAGCTGGAAGCCACGGTCGTGGAAGCCCTCCCCAACGCGGTGTTCCGCGTGGAGCTTGAAAACAAGCACCAGGTGCTGGCCCACATCAGCGGCAAGATGCGAAAGAACTTCATCCGCATCCTCCCTGGGGACCGAGTGCTCGTCGAAGTCACTCCCTACGACCTGACCCGAGGTCGCATCATCTACCGATTCAAGTAAACAACCGAGAGGAAACCATGAAAGTACGGCCCTCTATCAAGAAGCTGTGCGAACACTGCAAGGTGGTCCGGCGCGAAGGCGTCATTCGGGTCATCTGCAAAAAGAACCCCAAGCACAAGCAGCGTCAGGGTTAAGGAGACGACATGGCACGTATCGCAGGCGTAGATCTGCCCGTCGGCAAGCGCATCGAAATCGCGCTGACCTATATTTTCGGCATCGGACGGGCCAAGGCCCACAGCATTCTCACCCGCGCCAAGGTGGATTTCGGCACGAAGGTGCGCGATCTCACCGAGGACGAAGTGGGACGCATCCGTCGCGTCATCACCACGGAAGAAACGGTGGAAGGCGATCTTCGCAAGAACATCGGCCTCGACATCAAGCGGCTCATGGACATCGGCTGCTACCGTGGCATCCGCCACCGCAAGGGCTTGCCCTGCCGTGGCCAGCGCACGCACACCAACGCCCGCACCCGCAAGGGCAAGCGGAAGACCGTCGCCGGCAAGAAGAAGTAAGGTGAGGAACTGATATGGCCAAGACCCAGTCCAAGACCGCCGGAAAGAAGGTGGTCAAGAAGAAGGAAAAGAAGAACGTGCCCCATGGCATCGCCCATGTGCAGGCTTCGTTCAACAACACGATCATCTCCATCTCTGATCCGATGGGGAACATGCTCTGCTGGGCTTCCAGCGGCAACCAGAACTTCCGTGGCACCCGCAAGGGCACGCCTTTCGCCGCCCAGATCGCTTCGGGTGTGGCCGCCGAGGCCGCCAAGGAGCACGGCATCCGCAGCGTGGATGTCCGCGTGAAGGGCCCCGGCGCAGGTCGTGAGAGCGCGATCCGCGCCCTCAACGCTGCGGGCATTTCGGTGACCAGCATCCGCGACGTCACCCCCATCCCCCACAACGGTTGCCGGCCCCCCAAGCGGCGCCGGGTGTAAAGGAGGAGAGACATGGCACGATACAACGACGCCGTATGCCGCCTCTGCCGACGCGAGGCCATGAAACTGTATTTGAAGGGTGAGCGCTGCTTCAAAGAGAAGTGCTCCTTCGAGACCCGCAAGGGCAAGCTGCCCGGCCAGCACGGCGCGGGCAAGATGAAGAAGCCCACCGGCTACTCCATGCAGCTCCGCGAAAAGCAGAAGGTCAAGCGCATCTACGGAGTGCTGGAAAACCAGTTCCGGCTCTACTTCCAGAAGGCCGATGCCAAGAAGGGACAGACGGGCCACAACCTGCTGGCCTTCCTGGAAAGCCGCCTGGACAACGTGATCTACCGCCTGGGCTTTGCTCCCAGCCGCGCCGCCGCCCGTCAGATGGTCATGCACGGCCATATCAAGGTGAACGGCAAGCGTGTGGACATTCCCAGCTACCAGACCAAGAGCGGTCAAGCCATCGAGATCTCCGAGCGCGCCAAGCAGAACGACTTCATCAAGTCCTCTGTGGAAACCGCCGCCGGCCGGGGTATCCCCAAGTGGCTCACCCTCGACGCCGCAGCGTTCAAAGGCCAGGTCATCGCCCTCCCCACTCGTGAGGACGTGCCCCTGGAGATCAACGAGCAGCTGATCGTCGAACTCTACAGCAAGTAAGGGGGCTTCATGCTGAACATCAGCGATTTCCAGCGCCCGCGTTTCGCGGAAGTCAATGCGGCCACCAAGACGGGAACCTTCGGCGAATACATCGCCTATCCCTTCGAGCGTGGATTCGCAACGACCGCTGGCCATGCCCTGCGTCGCGTGCTGCTCAGCAGCATCCGTGGTGCGGCCGTGACCAACGTCCGCGTCAAGGGCGTGCAGCATGAATTCACCACGCTGCCCGGCGTGTGGGAAGACATCACCCACATCCTGCTCAACCTCAAGGAAGTGCCTTTCCGCCTGCACAACGTGGACTCCGCCGTGGTGACCCTGCGTCACAAGGGCACGGGCACCGTCAATTCGGGCATGATCCAGACCAACCAGAACGTGGAAGTGCTGGATCCCAACGTCCACATCGCCACCCTCGGGGAAGACGGCGAACTGGAGATCGAAATCCAGGTTCGCACCGGCCGCGGCTTCATCACCGCCGACCGCAACCTCGACGAAAAGCTGGGCCTGGGCTGGATTCCCCTCGATTCCAACCACAGCCCCATCACCCGCGTGAACTACGTGGTGGAGCCCGCTCGCGTGGGCCACAGCACCGACTACGAAAAGCTCACGCTGCAGGTGTGGACCAACGGCACCGTGGACCCCAAGGATGCCGTCAGCGACGCTGCCTTGATCCTGCGCGAGCACTTCATGATTTTCGCCCAGCAGGATGAGCAGAGCCTGGACACCGAATCCGGTCCCACGCTGCTCAGCGGCGAAAGCGTCAACAACATGTTGATGAAGTCCGTGGAGGAACTGGAACTCTCCGTTCGCGCCAACAACTGCCTGCGCAACGCCAACATCACCACCATCGGTGAGCTGGTGCAGCGCACGGAAGCCGAACTGATGAAGACCAAGAACTTCGGCAAGAAGTCCCTCCAGGAAATCAAGGACGAACTTACGCGCATCGGGCTTTCTCTCGGCATGCGCATCGAACAGGACGTTTAAGGAGCCCCCATGCGTCACAATGTTGCCGGCAAGCGCCTGGGCCGCACCACCAACCAGCGCAAAGCCCTCATGAAGAACCTCGCCACCTCGCTCATCCAGAACGAGCGCATCGAGACCACCCTCGTGAAGGCCAAGGAACTCCGCATTTTCGTGGAGCCTTTCATCACCTTGGCCAAGGTCGATAGCGTCGCCAATCGGCGCCTCGCCATGGCCCGCCTCGGTTCCAAGGCCGTGGTGCAGAAGCTGTTCTCCGCCGAATTCCGCGCTCGCTTCAACGAGCGTCCCGGCGGCTACACCCGCATCCTCAAGGGCATGGTCGGCGGCGGCATCGCCACCAGCCAGTTCCGCCTGGGCGATGGCGCCGAAATGGCCATCATCGAACTGGTGGATTACACCCTGCCCGAACCCAAGGCCGCCAGCGAAAGCGCCGAATAGCGCCTTCCTCTAGCGCCTAAGCAAAACGCCCCGCGAGGGGCGTTTTGCGTTGTGCGTAAAAACCCAAACATCATCCACGCAAAGCTAATTTGCTGTAGCGAGCAGAAGCGATGGTGACGAAGGCGGCCGTAAACATGAGAGCAACGCTGATCGTAAGTGTGCACAGCGACCAGCCATGCCAGCCGTGCTTCAAGAGCCATTGCTGACCTAGAGTCAGTCCGTTGTTGAGGTTGCTGCCCAAGAAAAAGATGCCAAGCACTGCTGCCAGCGTTGTGGAAGAAAAGACACCCAGGACCAGGCCCAGGGAACCAGAAAGAAGGGTAAGGCTGAGGCCGAGGGAAAAGTATTGGAGGCTGTTTTCCGCCGGGAGAGGCGAACCCAAAAGCCATGAGAATGCACTCGCCGTCAGCAGACCAAGCCCTTGCAATCCGGCGAGCAGCGTCACAACCGCCAGAAAGCGCGCCAAGATGGGCAGATTTCTGGGAATAGGTCGCACCGCAAAAAGCACTGGAATTCCATTTTGAAGGTCGGAAACAAGCGAGGTGGCCACAAGACCGCCCGTGATAAGGCCTCCCATATTGGAACCCATCGCGATGCCCAGGCTTTGCAAAGCAGGATCGGGATGAAAGATCGCTGCCACTGAAATAAGAGGCAAGGCCAAGCCGTAATAGGCAATACGGCTGCGGAGGATATGGCGCATTTCGTCTTTGACCAGCAGCATCAGCATGATGATGCTCCGCTGCTTTCTTCGCTTAGACTGGCCACCATTTCTTCCAGGCTTGGAGCCATAGGCATCACGCGATCAATGACGGCACCCGACGCGATGAGTTTTGATAGCGCTTGTGTCGTGAATGCCGCTAGATCTGTTCCGACTCTTGCCTGGAGGTGAATGGCTCCTTCTGGGCCTTCCTGGAGATTGGCTAGATTGTCGAGGTCTGTTAACGCCTGACTGGCCACTTCCAGAGCATCTCGACAATTCGAAAGAAGGATGGAAACCCAAGGCGCTGGGTTAACGTGTTCTCGCAATTCGGATAGTGTTCCGCAATGGAACAGGTGCCCGCGGCGCAGCACCGCGACTCGATCTACAAGGGCTTCTATGTCCGAGAGAACATGGGAACTGAGGATTATGGTCGTGCCCTTGGTTTTGAGGTGCATTAACAAACGTTTCAGGTGTATCCGTCCTGCAGGATCTAGATGATTGAAAGGTTCGTCCAGTATCAGGAGGTCAGGGTTGTGAAGAATGGCCTGAGCCACACCGAGCCGTTGTTGCATGCCGCCCGAGAACGTGCCCACTCGTTTTTGTGAAGCCTCCTCCAAATTCATCTGCGTGAGCACTTCGAAGATGCGGGCTGGCAAATCTTCTTTCGCCATACCCGCGAGAAGCCCCAGTAATTCCAAAGTCTCTTGGGCTGTACGCCAGCTGCCGAACGCTACGGCTTGAGGAAGGAAGCCAAGGAGGATCTTCGAATGCCACTCCACCCTCCCTTTATAGGAAGGTTCCAATCCCGTCAGGATGCGTAACAGCGTAGTCTTTCCTGCACCATTGGGGCCTACAAGGCCCAAAAGCTCTCCTCGCCGAAGCACAAACGACACCCCATCCAGAGCCCATGTTCGGCCATAGGATCGGCTTACATCATCAACCGATAGCAGGGTTGGGTCATGTTCATTGCCTTCCCCTTGTGAGGGTGAATGAGTGTGATCTCTGAAGGTTGTTGGCTTCATGCACATTCAATCATTTGTCAGTGCCGGAAATCCTGCAAACGGCAATCTCGTCGTGCCGGCATCCGATCCTCGTTTCGCTCGGCCTCATTCCCCGGATCGGAATCCCAGAGAAGGGCTATCAGATGGTTCCTTCCAGGAAGCGCCCCGGCCACACGAATCCTTCGTCCCGGTCGGGGCCGGTGCTCAGGTAGGCGATGGGGGCGTCCACGGCTTCCTGGAGCGCTTCGAGGTACGCGCGGGCTTCGCCAGGGAGATCCGACCATTGACGGATGCCGCGGGTAGGCTGGCTCCAGCCCTTGAACATGCGCACCTCCGGTTTCACGTCCTGCCAATCCTGAAGACAGGAGGGCAGGTGGCTCAGCGGCTTCCCATGGAGCGTGTAGCCGGTGACCAGGCCCACTTCTTCCAGTCCATCGAGCACATCGAGCTTCATGAGGCCGAGGCCGTCCACGCCGTTGGTCTTCACCGCGTGGCGCGTGATGGGACCGTCGAACCAGCCGCAGCGGCGCGGGCGGCCCGTGGTGGTGCCGAACTCGTGCCCCGCTTCCCGCAGGCGGTCGCCCGTGGCATCCAGCAATTCCGTGGGCATGGGACCTGCGCCGACACGGGTGGTGTAGGCCTTGGCTACGCCCAGCACCCCATGCAGGGCCTTGGGCGGTAGCCCCGTTCCCGTGAAAAGGCCGCCAATGCTGCAATTGGAGCTGGTGACGAAGGGATACGTGCCGTGGTCGATATCTAGCAGCGTGGCCTGGGCGCCTTCGAAGAGGATGGCT
>JAJTBC010000226.1 GCA_021287085.1 Bacillota bacterium
CCGCGATGATGGGCCTGATGATGCACGAGGGCCGTCAGGGTGTAGCCGCGCTTCCAGGTCATGCCGTACATGTCGTCTTCCTGCAACAGCGTGGCGTCGGTCCACGAAGCCAGTTGCTTCATCAGGCTTTCGCTCGCGTCGGCATAAGCCTGGCGCGCCTGGGCGCTGGAGGGCGGCGGAGCGTAGGGCACGGGCTCTGCGTCAAGCGCCTTCATGAAGGGATGGCCGTGCACCTTCAGCCCCATGCGGGCGGGCATTTCCACCAGGGTGTCGATGAGATGCCAGGCCAGACGATTCAGATCGCGGTGCTGTGCCGTGATGGCCGTGGCCAGCGCCGCATCGGGAATGGCTTCCAGCACCTTCAGCGTGGTAGCCGATTCGTAGCCCCAGCTTTGACGGAAATCTTCGATGGAACGAAACATGGTGGCCTCCTGGGCACATGGAGGTTCAGTGTTTCAGGGATTCCTGACAACTCCCGTCAGGAGTGTTTCGAATCCCGCTCCATCTCCCGAACGAAATCTTCCAAAGTCCGTCCCGGTTCCGCCGAGAAGGCTTCGTTAAGCACGATCAACGACTGGATGCGATCAGGGCGGAAGATGCGGAAAGCCTGACGCAGTTCGCACCAGCCCACCAGGTTCCAGCGGTCGCCCCAGAAGGCAAGGCCCAGGGGCCGCACCACGCGCACGGCGCGCTCGCCATCGGCGCGCACGTAATCCAGGTGCAGCTTGCGGCGCTCACGAATGGCGCCGCGCCATTCGCCCATGTAGGCGGCGATCTCTTTGGGGACGTGGAAATCCGGCACCATGAGGGGCAGTTCGCGGAAGCCTTTGCGGTCTTCCGGCAGCACGTTCTCGATCTTGGATAGCAGCGACGTGGCGGCGCGCTTCAGGCCTATGTCAGCCCAGGCGGATACCATGCGTGCGCCCATGACCAGGGCTTCGGCTTCATCGAAGCTGAGGGTGAGGGGCGGCAGATCGAAGCGCGTGGGCAGGCGATAACCCACGCCGGCTTCGCCTTCGATGGGCACGCCGGAGCGGGATAGCTCTTGAATATCGCGGTAGATGGTGCGCGGCGTAACCCCCAGTTCCCGCGCCAGCTTCTCGGCGGTGGTGAAACGGTCGCGCCGCAGCACTTGCACCAGTTGGAACAGCCGGTCGGCGCGGGTCATGGCGTCGTATCAGACGCGCACATCCGCCCCGTCCGCCGCCTGCAGATGCTTGAGCAACGGCATCACCTCGTGGGCCAGGAAGGTCGTCACCTGATCCTCGGCACGCCCCGTGAAACGCCGTGCGTCGAGCATGGCGGCGAGTTCCGCTTCGCTCATGCGCCAGGCGGAATCGGCGGCAAGCAGCGCCAGCAGCGGGTTGGGACGACCTTCTTCCTTGATGGCCTTGCCCGCCTCCAAGGCCGCGAGGCGGAACCGCTCGTGCAGATCCTGGCGGTCGCCGCCACGCTTCACCGCTTCCATGAGCAGCACTTCGGCCGCCATGAAGGGCAGCTCCTGCGCCAATCGCGCTTCGATCATCCTGGGATAGACCACGAGGTTCGAGGCTACGTTGCGGTAGAGCACGAGGATGGCGTCCACCGCCAGCAGGCCCTGGCTCAGCGAGAGGCGGCGATGGGCGCTGTCGTCGAGGGTGCGCTCCATCCATTGCGTGGCACTGGTCTGGTAGCTGCTCGGCATCAGTCCCAGCACGAAGCGGGCGAGGCTGTTGATGCGCTCCGAGCGCATGGGGTTGCGCTTGTAGGGCATGGCGCTGGAACCGATCTGTTGCTTTTCGAAGGGCTCTTCCACTTCCTTCAGGTGTTGCAACAGGCGAAGATCGCAGGCGAACTTGCTGGCGCTGGCCGCAAGGCCGCAGAGCACCTGGCCCATGCGATCCTCCAGCTTGCGGGTGGCGGTCTGGCCGCTCACGGCAATGGCAGAAAAGCCCACCTTGTCGCAGAAGCGGCGCTCCAGGGCTTCCACCTTGGCGCCATCGCCTTCGAAAAGCTCCAGGAAACTGGCCTGGGTGCCCGTGGTGCCCTTCACGCCGCGCACGGGAGTTGTCGCGATGACATGATCGAGATCGGCCAGATCCAGCAGCAGGTCTTGAATCCAGAGGCAGGCGCGCTTGCCCACGGTGGTGGGCTGGGCGGGCTGGAAGTGGGTGAATCCCAGGGTGGGCTGGGCTTTCCACTGATCCGCGAAGGCCGAG
>JAJTBC010000123.1 GCA_021287085.1 Bacillota bacterium
AGCCCCCACCTGCCCGCCACGCTGCGCTTCCTGGCAGGCTGACGCCCCGCAAGGAGCAGACGAGTTCCCCATAACCCCTTCGGTCCCGTCTTCGTAAACTGGAATCAGGGGTTGCCATGAATCGTCTCGCTCTCTCGTCCTCCGCGTTCGCCTGTGTGGCCATCATCGCCACCCAAGGCTGCCAGCCTCGCCATCGGGGCGCGGATTGGGTGGTGGGGGCGCCCCAGGGAACGGTCATCGCCCTGTCGGGTCAGGCTGGCTGGATGATCCAGCGGCCGGAATTCCAGCGGGCGCTGCACGAATTCCCCCTGGCCGAACAGGCCCTGGATCTCTTCCTGAAGCGGGCCCACATCGACCCCGCATCGGAAACGGGGCGGCTCACCTTCTATGCCATGGACCTCTACGCCAAATCGAGCATCCAAGGCTCCAACTTCCTGCTTCAGCTCAGCCATTTCAAAGATCCGAAAAACCTCATGGTGGCGGTCACCGAGGCCTTCCCCATGGAAGGCTCGCTGCAGACCACCAAGGGCGAGCTGCCGCTGCACGTGCTCTTCGACTACAACACCATCCATGTCCGCATGGCCTTCGACACCGAAGACAACGTATGGATCGGCGATCTTGCGGCCCTGGGGCGGCTCAATCAGCCCAGGGCGGCCTCCCCGGCCACGGTGCGGGCCAGCCAGTGGATCGATGCCCAGGCGCCCTTCCAGGGGCTGCTGCTGACCGAGGATCTCCTGAAGAACCTCTCCGCCGATCTGGATAAGCACTCCCTCCGGGAGATCTCCAAGGATCTGCCCAAGGGCATCGAGGCCCTGGCCTGGAGCGTGGCTCCGGCCGCCAGCAAGGAGGCTCCCCATCAATTTTCCCTGGCGCTGGCGGGCACTCCCGAAGGCATCAGCCAGGTCTCGCCCTGGATGCATCGGCTGGTGGCCATGATCGGCGCCTTGCCCGGCGGGTCTTCCCGTCCGGCGGATCTGCTGGAAGAGCGTACCCGGGCGGGCTTGAAGGTCCAGCTCACCCAGGCCCAGCTGGAGCTGGTCATGTCGCGCTTCCTGCAGCAATCCCTCCAGCGGGATCCCCAGGCCCCCGTGACGAAGCTCTAGGTATGGTCACAGCGGAACTGCTTTCTCCCGAACACTGGATGGCGCGACTCAAGGAGGGCCACGAGGAAGCCTTGGCCCACCTCATGGCCCGTTTCGAGAAGCCCGTATTCGCCTTCCTCTACCGCAGGCTGCAGGGCGAAGGCGGCGTGGTGCAGGAGTTGACCCAGGAGGTCTTTCTCAAATGCCTCAAGCACTGCCAGCGTTTCGAGGAGGGCCGACCCGTGGCCGCCTGGATTTTTACGCTGGCGGCTAATGCGGCCACCGATCATCTGCGTAAACGAGGACGTGAGCTGCCCGTTCTGGAGATCTCCAGCGAAGGAAGTGCCCAGGCTGCTCAGACCTTTGACGCCCCCGACCCCCATCTCCCCTCCCCCTGGGAGCAAGTGGACCAGGAACGCCGCCTGCAGGCCCTTCGCCTCGCTCTGGGCGACCTGACCCCGCGCCAGCGCACCATGGTGATGGCCTACTACGTCCACGAGCGGCCCGTGAAGCAGATCGCCAGCGATCTGGGCTGCGCCGAGGGCACCGTGAAAGCCACTCTTTTTCAAAGCCTTGCCAAACTCCGAAAAAACCTGGATGTGACGCCATGAACCCCGAACTTCAATCCCACCTTCCCGCCGACGAAGCCCTCTTCGATCTGCTGGAACACCCCGAGCGATGGCCGGACGATCCTGAGCTCCAGGCCCAGTTGGCCGAGCTGCTGGAGGTTCATCTGGCCTTGCAGGCCCATGGCACCTCGTTGAAGCAGGCCATCCCTGTCGAGTCCGACGCCCCCTCCGTGCCGGCGCCCGCTCGCTTCCGCTCCACCTGGTTCCTGGCCGCCGCCGCCGCCCTGCTGGTGCTGGCGCCTTCCGCCTACGTCCTCCAGAAGACCCAGGCCCAGAAAGCCTTTGCCGCCCGCATCGAAGCCTCGGCCCGTCAGCGCAGCCAAACGCGGCTTTGGGCCGCCTTCTTCGAGCAATCCTCCGATCTCCTGCGGCGCTTCGAAAGCCATCCCGCCCTCTGCAAGAACACGTTCGAGGATCGTAGCGAAGAGCGGATGCTGGCCATGGCCCTGCTGGAAGCCAGCCACCAGCTGGCGGGACAGGCCTCGCCCATCGATGGCACCGAAGCGGAAAACGCCCGCACCCAGCTGCATGCCTGGCTCATGGAGCTCAAGCTGGAAGACGGATGCCTGAGCCCCGAACGCGCCCAGGAACTGCGCCGCATGGCCAGTACCATGGACCTGGAAGGCGAAGCCCAACGCATGAGTCAGCTCCTGAAAGGCCAGGGATCGTGATGGTGATCGGATTGTTTCTAGCCCTCCCCGCACCGCCTGTGCAGATCCAGCAGGCGGGTGGCGATGTCCTGCTCCAGGAGGCCAAGGGCCTGCGCTACGCTCAGCGTTTCTACGAAGCTGCCGCGCTCTACCGGCGCTACCTCCAGCACTTCGCGGGGTCGGGCCGAGAGGCCGAAGCCCGCTTCTGGCTGGCCGCCACCCTGGAGCAGGACCAGCGCTGGGATGAAGCGGCCGCCGCCTATTCGGATTTCCTCGCCCGCCACCCCAACGAACGCTTGCTCGGCAAGGAAGCACGGCTCAACCGCGTGCGCTGCTGGGGCATTCGCCAGGGCCAGAGCCCCGATGCCACTCCCGGCCTGGTGTACGCCCTGGGCGACGAAGCGCCGGAGGTGCAGGTGACCGCAGCGCTGCAGCTGGCCAGGGTAGGCGACCGCCGTGCCATCGACACCCTGCAGAAAGGCCTGGCCCTGCCCGCCCAATCCGAAGCCTGCCGTTTGGCCCTGGTGGGCCTGGGCGTCAAGCCGCAGCCTGTGGCCCCTGCGGGCCGATTCCTCGTCCTGCGCATCCAGGAGAAAGGGAAAGGCAACCCCGTCACCATGCGGCTTTCCCTGGCCCTGGCCCGAGCCTTGGGCAGCTACCTCAGCGATGAACAGCTCCGCCAGGTGAACCGCAACGGCGTGGATCTCGACCGCCTTTCCGATCAGGCCGCCTCTCTTCCCAAAGGGTCCGTGCTGTTTTCCGTGAGCGACGCCAAGAGCGAGATCGTGGTGACGGTGGAATAGCGCGACCCTGACGTTTTCGCCTGCGAAGCGGCTACTCTGAAGCCCATGGGGTTGCTGCTTCGCTTCTATCGGGAATACCTGAAACCGTACCGCTGGTCGTTGATCGGCGGCGCGCTGTTGCTGCAACTGGGCGGCGTGTGCCAGAGTCTGGTGATCGGCGCCTTGCAGTTCGTGTTCGAAGACAACATGAAGATGGGCAGCGGCCATGCGGGCGCCTTGCCCGTGTTCGGCCCGCTGGTGCAGCTCAAGGCATTGCTCATGGCCATGCTGCCGGAGGCTTCCACCCTGCGCGACGCGAAGTACTTCATCCCGCTTTTGCTGGTGGTGATCTTCTTCCTCAAAGGCGTGTTCACCTTCAGCGGCACCATGGTCATGGTGCGCAGCGGCATCAAGGGCACGCAGATGCTGCGAGAGCGGCTCTTCGGCCGCATGCTGCACCAGGAGCCCGCTTTCTTCCAGCGTCATCCCGTGGGGGAACTGCTGCAGCGTTCCATCAACGATGTGGCACAGGTGCAAGGCATCGCTTCCAACCAGCTCGCCGAGGCCATCAAGGAAATCACCATCGCCTTGGCCATGTTCATCTTCCTCATCCAGAAAGACTGGAGGATGACCCTCACCATTTTCATCGCCGCGCCGCTGGTGGTGCTGCCCGTGCAATACCTCAGTCGGCGCATTCGCAAGTACAACCACCGCAACATGGAGGCCTCCAGCCGCCTGCTGCAACGACTGAAGGAAGTCTTCAGCAACGTGCGGGTGGTGCTGGGCTTTGCGCGGGAAGACTACGAGGTGGCGCGCTTCCACCACCTTCAGCACGATCTCTACCGCCTGGGCATGAAGGCCGCGCGGGCCAGCGCCCTGAGCCACCCCGTGATGGAAATGGTGGGCGGCCTGTTGATGGCGGCGCTCATCATTCTCGTCTCCGACCGCATTCATTCCGGCGCCCTGAAAGGCACGGATTTCCTCGCCTACCTGCTGGCCCTCTACGCCTTCTACGACCCCATCCGCCGCCTCACGCGGCTCAACGCTGAATTCCAGGTGGCCCAGGCCAGCCTGGAACGCATCTACGGCATGATGGATCGCCAGCCTCAGTTGCCCATCGTCGCCCATCCCGCGCCCGTGCCCGAAGCGCCGTCGCAACTGCGTTTCGAAGATGTGCATTTCTCGTACGACGGCATTCATCCGGTGCTGCAGGGCATCCATCTGGAAGTGAAGCGCGGCGAAACCATTGCCCTGGTGGGCGGCAGCGGCGGCGGCAAAACCACGCTGGTGAACCTCGTGCCCCGCTTCTTCGATCCCACCCAAGGTCGGCTGCTGCTGGACGGCGTGGATCTGCGGGAATTCGATCCCCGCCAATTGCGCCAGCGCATCGGCATCGTGACCCAAGAAACGCTGCTCTTCATGGATTCCATCCACGACAACATCGCCTACGGGAAAGCCGCTTCGCGGGAAGCGGTCGTCGCGGCGGCCAAAAAGGCCCACGCCCACGATTTCATCGAAGCCTTGCCCAAGGGCTATGACACGCCCCTGGCCGAAACCGGCTCCAGCGTCAGCGGTGGCCAGCGCCAGCGCCTCGCCATCGCCCGCGCCCTGCTGCAGGATCCGCCCATCCTGATCCTGGACGAAGCCACCAGCGCCCTGGACACCGAAAGCGAACGGGCCGTGCAAGCGGCTCTCGAAACCCTCATGCAGGATCGCACCACCCTGGTCATCGCCCATCGTCTGTCCACCATCCAGCGCGCCACGCGCATCTGCGTGCTCAAGCACGGCGTGGTGGTCGAACAAGGTCGCCACGACGAATTGCTGGCTCTGGGCGGCGAATACAGCCGATTGCATCGCCTGCAATTCGCCGAGTGAACCGCGATGGGAAAAGAAACACCCCAAAGGCCCAAAGGACACGAAGCAGAAATCAAGAAGGAGCGCCTCTCTGCTGGAGCTTTCTTCGCAAGGCCTATGCTGGGCTTCGTTTTGCGTGGAATCCCTTCAAGCCTCAATAGGCCACAGGCGCCTCAATCTTCCCTGCCCTTATGCCTCTGCGGTCTTTCTTTTGCTCTTTGTGCCCGTTTGGTCATGTCTTTCTCTGTGCCTCTGCGCCTCTGTGGTGAACCTTCTTTTCTGAATGCATTTTTCGGCGCTTCGTCCCCATGAAGCGCACCGATTTTTCTTTTTCGCTGCCCGAGGCGCTCATTGCCCAGCACCCTGCGGAAGAACGTGACGGGGCGCGGTTGTTGGTAGTGGATGCCCTCACGGGGGAACGGCATCATTCCACCATTCGCGAGCTGCCTCGCTGGATCGAATCGGGAACGCTGTGCGTTCCCAACGATGTGAAGGTGCGCCACGCACGGCTGCACCTGCGCCGGGCCGGAGGTGGCGCAGGCGAGGCCCTGCTGCTGCGAGCGTTGGCAGAGGGCGCGTTCGAGGCCATGGTGCGCCCCGGCGTGAAGCTGCGCCCCGGCAAGGAAGCCGACGTGGTGAATCCTTCCACCGGAGAAACCTTAGCCCGTCTCACCGTGGAAGCCAATCTTCCTGAAGGCCTACGCCGTGTGAGCTTGCATCGAGGCGAAGCCCCACTGGATTGGGAGGAAGTGGATCGCATCGGGCGTCTGCCTCTGCCGCCCTACATCCATCACGATCCCTCCGAAAGCGACGAGACCCGCTACCAGACGAGCTTTCACGCAGCCTCCGGCGAGGCGGTGGCAGCTCCCACCGCAGGTCTGCATTTCACGCCGGAACTCATCGGACAGCTGCAGGCCCAAGGCTGCGATTGGCGTCCTGTGCGGCTTCACGTAGGGTTGGGCACCTTCCGCCCCATGACGGCGGAGCACCTGGACGAACACGTGATGCACGAAGAGCGTTTCGAGATTCCCGAATCCACGGCGGAAGCCCTCGAAACCACGCTGCGCCAGCGGAATCGGCCCCTGCTGGCCGTGGGCACCACCAGCCTGCGCACCCTGGAAGCAGCCTGGAATGGCGAAACCCTGCGCCGCACCGATGCCACTCGCATCTTCATCCGCCCTGGGTACCGGCTGCGCACCGCCGATCACCTGCTCACCAACTTCCATCTGCCGGAAAGCACGCTCTTCGTGCTGGTCTCCGCCCTTCTGGGCCTCGACCTGGCCCAGCGGGCCTACGCCGAGGCCGTGGACGCAGGCTACCGCTTCTTCTCCTACGGCGACGCGATGTTGATCCTCAACGCCCGCAAGCGAACCGAGGCAGACTGACTTACCCTTCCGTCTTCCGCTTCACGGTGCGGGCCAGGGCCCGCAAGGGTTCGGGAGCTGGAGGCAGCGCGGTCAGATCCAACGAGGACATCTGATGATCGCCCAGCACCTTCCAGGCTCGGGCCTGGCGAGGCAGGCGTTCGGGCTGCATCACTTCCCACCCCTGGGCGTAGCTTACGAAGGGCGGCATCACCAACGCGAACCCTGTGAACAGGAACGAGGGGTAGCGCAGGTATTCCTCCTGGCCCGCAGGACCGGGGGTGGGCACCGCGAAAAGCGGATGGAGGCCACCGTTGATCCAATGGCCCTGGGGCGGGTCATGACGGGGATACACGAAGATGCGGCGACGATGCATGAGGGTGTGCATGCCGATGCGGTACGAGTCCACGGGCTGAACGCCGGTATCCTCCAGGGCCGGCCCCCAGCTGCGTTCCGGATGGCCCACCACCTGGATCACCTCGCGCTTGCCGCCTTGGAGCTTGCGGAAGAAGGTGCGAAGCTCCTCGGCCTCGTCGTCCTCCACGGTTCCCTGATTGGGTTTCACATCGCCCAGCAGCGCGATGCGCTTGGGCTGGTAGTCGGCGATGAGACCCAGCAGCCGCTCCCACATGTCGTGGTGCTGGCCTTCGGGCAGCATGTCGGGGCGCTTGCGGCGTGCGGCGCCCAGCCCCAGGAAGAGGTCCGACACCACAACGGTGTCCTGCTTCGGCAGGATCACGGCGCGGCGGCTGTCGAGGATCACATCATCGGAAAAAGGGATCTGCATAAGGATTTCCTGATGGGTGCACAGGCAGAAAAATCACCACGGAGGCACGGAGATCACGGAGGAAAAGCACGGAGGAGGACACTGAGAAAAGGCTCTTGCAGCCAGACATCGGCATGAGAGCGGACCTTCCATTGGAGCATGTACACTCGCACCATGGCCAATTCCGACGCCCTTTCCCTTCTCGCGGGCCTGCTCGCCGGCGCCGGAGGCGGCCTGCTGTCGGGGCTTTTCGGCATCGGCGGCGGCATCGTGCTCATCCCCCTGTTGCGGGCGCTGCTGGGGTTGAACCAGCACCAGGCCCAGGGCATCACCCTGGCGGCTCTGCTCCTGCCCAACACCCTGCCCGCCGTATGGCAGTTCCGGCGGCGCGGCGTGCCCCTGCACTGGCCCATGGTGGGAGCCATGATGCTGGCCTTCCTGCCGGGCGTGTGGCTGGGGGCCCGTTTCGCCAACGCGCTGCCCGATGGCCCCCTGCGCCTGATCTTCGTGGGCTTTCTGGTCCTGCTGGCCCTTCGCACCTTTTTCCAGAAGAAGAAAGAAGCGCCTCTCGACGCCGCTCGCCCCGACCCGCCCTGGGCACCGGGCCTGCTGATCGGCCTCATCGGCGGCGTGTGCGGCGGCCTTTTCGGCATCGGCGGGGGCGTGGTGATGATTCCGCTGCTGACCCTGGGCCTGAAGCTCTCCCAGCATGAAGCCCAGCTCACCAGCATCGCCGTGCTGCTGCCCCCCGTGGGCCTGCCGGGCGTGCTGGTCTATGCCCGCTCCCAGCCCCTGCCGTGGATGCTGCTGGCGGGCGTGGCCCTGGGTTTCCAGATCGGCGCCTTCTTTGGCGCCCGCCTCGCCACCCGCCTTCCCGGCGCCCGCCTCCAACGCCTCTTCGCGCTGTTGCTGGTGCTGCTGGCGGGGGTGTTGATGGTGCGATAGGTCATAGAGCGCCACAGGGCTTTGAAACCATTCCCCACCCTGCCACACAAGAAATCGGTGGACTGGGCCGCCCGTTCGCCCTGCCCCTCCTGTCCATCCTGTTAGCCCTGTTCCTTTCCCGACCATCTGCGTCAGAATCGAACCAGGAGTTCCCCATGACCCAGCCTGAAATCCCCGTTCTCGATCGCGGCTTCGTGCGGCTGGTGGACCACATGGGCACCGATCTCACGGTGGTCAACGCGGCGCGGGTATCCTTCGGCAAGCGCAAGGAGTCCTTCGATGACAAGGATGCCCTTTTGGTGGATTACCTGGCGGATCACGAACATACTGCCCCATTCCGTCACGCGTACCTGACCTTCCACGTCAAGGCGCCCATTTTCGTGTTCCGCCAGTGGATGAAGCACCGAATTGCCAGCGATTTCAATGAAATCTCAGGCAGGTATGTGGAGTTCCGGGAGGACGAGTACTTCGTGCCTGAGGCTTTCCGGCTCCAGGCCAAGGTCAACAAGCAGGGCAGCGAAGGGGAACTGCCCCCCGAACACCGGAAGGCCGCCATGATGGCCTATCTGGAAGCCTGCCGCACCAGCGTGGCCCAGTACAAACAGCTGATCGAACTGGGAGTCTGCCGTGAGCAGGCCCGCTGCGTGCTGCCCTTGGGCCTCTATTCCGAGGTCTATTGGACCGCCAGCCTCCAGGCCGTCGCCCACTTCCTGCATCTGCGCCTCGACAGCCACGCCCAATGGGAGATCCGCCAGTATGCCCAGGCTGTCAAAACCCTGACGGAGCCTCTTTTCCCCCGCAGCCTCGACGCCCTGATGAAAGCCGAGAAATCCTGAGCCAAATTTTTGATTTGATGGGAGTTTTCATGCGTTTGATCCTTGCCGCCGCCTTGTCGGCCTTCGTCGCCTTCGCCGCCCGAGCCACCACCGATGGCGGCGTGGTGGTGGTCAAAGGCCAGCGGTTCCTGGCCGAAGTGGCCCGTACCGACAACGAACGGGCCCGTGGCCTGATGTATCGCACCAACCTCGCCAAGGACCGCTGCATGTTCTTCTTCTACGAAGAGGATGGCCAACGACCCATCTGGATGAAGAACTGCCTCATCGCCCTCGACGTGGTGTGGGTCAAAGCTGATGGCACCGTGGTGGAAATCAAGGAGAACGTGCCCCCGCCTCCCGCCATGCGCCGAGGCAGCGATGCCGAGCTGCCCAACTACGGCGGCAACGTGGATTCCCGCCATTTCATCGAATTTCCCGTGGGCACCGTGCGCCGCCTGAAACTCAAAGTCGGCGATAAAGTCGGCTGGGATCTGCAATTTGCGGATGGCGCCAAGGCGGCGGGTGGCCTGAAGGTACCCGCCGATCGTCAACCCAAATCCAAGCGGAAACGCTAGGTCTTCATTCTGGCACGGCCCTCGCTAGACCCTTTCCACGGCGAAGACGCCTCATTCAAAGGAGCTCCTATGAAGAAGCAATCCGGCTTCACCCTCATCGAACTGCTGCTGGTGCTCGCCATCATCGGCATCATCAGCGCCATCGCCATCCCGGCCCTGTTGGGTCAGCGCGAAAACAGCCGCCAGAAGGCGACGGAAGCGGCCGCCAACAACATCAAGTCCGAAATCGTCGTGGTGGCTCAGCAGATTCGTGCCACTGGCGTGGCTCCCACCGGCGCCAACGTGATTACCGCGCTGGCAGCCATGCCTCAGTTTGCCGCCACTGCCGCCAAGAATGCCTACACCCCCACCGCCGGCGCCTATCAATGGAATGCGAACGCCACTGCCGATGGTCAGGTGGGTGTGAACGCTGGCACGGTCGCTGGCGCCGATGGCGTCACCTACGATGTCATCAACGTTTCCTACCAGCACAAGAGGTCGAATGGCGGGGCTGGCACGCCCGTCACCACTCCCGTGGCTCTGGACCAGTAGTCCTCAGCGCATCATCTGCGATTCCGAGGGGAGAGAGGCAACTCTCTCCCCTTGTTTCGTTACCCCACCCCCCTTTTATTACGGAATCTCTGATGCTCCCCCTTGCCGAAGCCCTCGCTCAGGGAACCCTCCTGGCCCAGCTCACCCTCCCCGACGAACCCACCCGTATGCGGCCCGATGAGGCCCTTTGGGATACCAAACTCCTGCTGGGAGTGATCCTGGATAAGCCCGTGGCCGAAGGCGCCACCACTGCCGATCTCGGGCCGAAAACCCTTCCCATGGTGCAAGCCCACGATGCCTCTGGCCAAGCCTTGCTCGCGGCATTCACCGAAGAAAGCGAGCTAGGCGCGTTCTATCCTCAGGCCACTGGCGCGATCCTCATGCCCCTTCGCCACGCCTTGAAACAGGCTCTGGCGCAGGGCTGCACAGGGCTCGTCATCAACCCCGCCAGCCCTCTCGGGTGCCGTCTCGATGCTCCCCTGATCCAGGCTTGGATGAGTGAGGGATTGTAGCCACGCACCACTTCAGATGGGAAGCGAATCGCCATTCTGGTTGGTGCGATACACCACGCGATTGGGCACAGGGTCCGTGACGGTCAATTCATAGGTCAATGGGGTAAGCACCGTCAGCGAATAGTTCATCTTGGAATTGCCGCTGGGCGTGAACTGGGGAAGAAACGCGGCATCGGAAGCCACCCCGGCGTTCCACGTGTACGTACTGGCGGCTCCGTACGTGCCGTTCTCGGCCTTCCGGCTTTCCAGCAACATCCGGATCGTATGAGCATTGGCCTGGGCGTCGCCCACATTGCGGGCATGTTGTCGCGCTCCCACCAGCCGTGGAATGGCGATGGCGCCAATGATGCCCAAGATGGCAACCACCAGAAGCATTTCGATGAGGGTAAATCCGCGTTCTCGGTTTGTGTGTAAAGGCATAGAACCCTCCTCACGAGACTTCATGCTAAGGAAAGAACAAGCCAAATCCAAGGACTGTTTTGCACTACACTAGCCCTCATGAAGCCGCTGGACGCCTGCCCTCGCCCCCTTGAAACCTTTCCGACGCGGGTGCCGCTGAAGGTCATCGGGCGACATGGGGAGCTGATCCCGGAGGCCATTGCGGAGCTGGTGGCGAAGCATTTAGGGCCTCAGCCGGAGGCGGACCAAGTGTGGACCTCCCGCCCCCACGGCGCCTACATCGCTCATTCCTTCTGGGTGACCCTGCCCGACGAGAACGCCGAACTACCCCTGCGCACCGCCATCCAGGCGCTGCCGGGCTACGTCATGCAGCTTTAGAACGCCCGCTGTTTACTCCGCATACTCGTCCGCCCACAGCCGTTCCAGGAAAACCTCCCAGGGCAGCACGAGGATCTCTCCTACTTTGCGGGGCACCGGTTCCTGGCACACCAGGATCAGGCGCTTCATGCGCCCTTCCTCGGCCAGTGCTTTCAAGCCTTTGAAATCCCGGATGGTCACTTCTTTGGTGGATTTGACTTCGATGGCGGTGTGACCCCCCAGGATGAAATCCACCTCGAACTGGGAGGTGCTTCGCCAGTAGTGCAGGTCCATGCCTGGTCGCCGGGTGTCGATCCATGTCTTCAATTCGTGGAAGAAAAAATGTTCGAAGGCATCGCCAAATTCAGCACTGCGCGGCCTGGGGGCTTCCTGACGGCGAAGAATGCGAACCACGCCGGGGTCGAAAAGATAGAATTTGGCGGTCTCGATGGCTTTTCGTTTCTGGCTATGGTTCCAGGCGGGCAATTCCCATCCCAGCATGGTGTCGCCAAGGATCTCGAAGTAGTCGTTGACGGTGGTGCGGGGAACTTTGGAGTCGTTGGCCACGGCGGTCTTGTTGAACATGCGCCCGCTGCATAGGGCCGCCACTTCCAGGAATCGTGCGAAGGCAGCCACATTGCGGGTGAGTCCTTCCGCCGTGATCTCCTCTTTCAGGTAGGTGCCGACATAGGCCCGCAGATCCTCTTCAGGTTCCTCCGAGAAATAGATCGAGGGCATGAGCCCATGTTGAAGGGCCTTGCCAAGCTGAAAACGAGACCCCAGTTCCGACCAGGACAGGGGATGCAGGAACCTAGATCGGGCACGCCCTCCCAAGAGGTTCACCCCGGAACGGCGCAGTTTTCGCGCCGAGGAACCTGTGAGCAGGAAGCGCAGACCCCGGCTTTCGATGAGCAGATGGATTTCATCCATCAACAACGGCAGTTTCTGAATCTCGTCCACCACCACCAACGCATTTCGCAGATCCTTGGCCTCGATTTCCTGACGCAGCCTTGTAGGATCGGCATTCCAATCCAGCCAAAGGCGTTGATCAAGCAGGTTGTAGATTGGGGTGCCAGTGGGCAGGGTCTCCCGAATCAACATGGATTTCCCCGTCTGGCGCGGCCCAAACAGGAAACACGATTTTGTGGCCGTGACTTTCAGCAGATCCAACTGGCGCGGTACAAACACAAGCTCTCCATTGACATCTATGACGTCAATTATTATAACAAACGACGAAACAGGCGTCGATTATTCAATGAGCTTATTCTTGGGCTCCCAGGCCAGCAGCGCCAGAATCCCCGCCGCTACCACGAGGGTGCAGAAGATGCTGCCCTCCAGCCCCACGGAACCGCCAGTGAACCAGTGGGGCTTGTCGTGAAGCACGGGGAACCACGGGCCTGCGCCCAGGTGGGTGCCGCTCACCTGGAAGCCTAGGAGGCTGCCTTGGGCCCAGTTCCAGCCCAGATGCAGACCGATGGGCAGGGCGAGGCTGCGGGTGCGGAGGTAGGCCAGGCCCAGGAAGATGGCCGCCAGGGCGATGTTGAGGAGACTCCAGAAGCGAAGGGGCGCATCCGCAGCACGGAGACCAGGGTTTCCCATGTGCATCAGCGTGAAAAGCACCGCCAGCAGAAGCTGCGTGGGCCACGTGCCGAGGCTCTCTTCCAGGCGTTGGAAGGGGTACCCACGGAACAGGGTTTCCTCGTGAAAAGCCACGAGGATGAACAGCCCGAAGCCCTGGGCCACATGAAGGGCTGCATGTCCCCAGGAAAGACCGGGCACGCGGCTCCAGTGGAATCCACCAGAAGCCAACAGGAGCAGAGCGGTCAGGGCCATGATGAGAATGCCGCCCCCCACGCCCAGCAGCGCCTCGCGCACCCAGCGGCCGTTCATGTGGTAGCCCACGGTGCGGAACGGCCTGCGCTCGATGGCCAGGAAGGCCGCCGTCACCATCAGGACGGAGACAAGGGCGATGGCGGCCCCCAAAGGGCCTTCCAGCACCGACTGAAAGTTCAGATGGCGCGCCGTGGCCAGGATCACCACCGGTGCCGTCAGGACAGACATCACGATGCTGTAGGCGCCGAAGAACAGCAGGGCCTTCCAGCCTCCCCGCAGGCGACCTTCAGGATTCAGGAAGAAGGAGAGCATGGCGCCTCCGAAAACCTCCAGCATGCCAGGAACGGACCTGGACTACTTCCGAAAGGTGAAGAACACCGCTCCGATCAAGCAGCAGGCCGCCCAAAGATGATTCAGCGTGAGCTTTTCCTTCATGTACCATCCCGCGAACCCGGCGAAGACCACGAGGGTGACCACTTCCTGGATCACCTTGAGCTGGGGAAGGCTGTAGAAGCCGAATCCCCATCGATTGGCCGGCACCATCAGGCAGTATTCGAAGAAGGCGATGCCCCAACTCACCAGAATGGCCATCCAGAGGGCCTCCTGGCGGAGGTTCTTGAGGTGGCCATACCAGGCGAAGGTCATGAAGAGGTTGCTGAGGACCAGCAGCAGGATCGGCCCGTAGGCACGCATATTCACGGCGCTAGCGGGCGTATTCCACGGCGCGGGTCTCGCGCATGACGGTCACCTTGATCTGGCCGGGATACTGCATTTCGGCCTCGATGCGCTTGGTGACATCCTTGGCGATCCAGTACGACTGGTCGTCGTTGACCTGGCCCGCGTCCACCAGGATGCGGATCTCGCGGCCCGCCTGCATGGCGTAGCTCTTCTGCACGCCCTTGTAGCTGTTGGCGATGCCTTCGAGCTGTTCGAGGCGCTTGACGTAGGTTTCGAGCATTTCGCGCCGAGCGCCGGGCCGTGCGGCGGAAAGAGCGTCGGCGGCGGTGATGAGCATGGCTTCCACGGTCTTGGGCTCGAAATCGCCGTGATGGCAGCTCATGGCGTGGATCACGTCATCCTTTTCGCCAAAGCGCTTGAGTAGTTCCATGCCGATCTCGATATGGGTGCCTTCCACTTCGCGATCGATGGCCTTGCCGATGTCGTGGAAGAGCCCGGCCCGCCGCGCCAAACGCGCGTTGGCGCCCATTTCCGTGGCCATGTACTCGGCGATGTGGGCCACTTCCTTGGTGTGCTCCAGCACGTTCTGGCCATAGCTGGTGCGGTAGTTCAGGCGGCCGATGAGCTTGTGCAGCTTGGGATGCACATCGGGAAAGCCCAGGGCGATGGAGGTGCTTTCGCCCAGCTCCTTGAGGTGCTGATCCATGTCCACCTTGGTCTTTTCCACCACTTCCTCGATGCGGGCGGGGTGGATGCGGCCATCGGCCAGGAGCTTGAGAATGGCTTGGCGCGCCACTTCGCGGCGAATGGGATCGAAACTCGACACCACGATGGTCTCGGGCGTGTCGTCCACGATGAGATCGCAGCCCGTGGCCTTTTCCAGGGCGCGGATGTTGCGGCCTTCGCGGCCGATGATGCGGCCCTTGAGGTCGTCGGAGGGCAACTGCACGCTGGTGACCGCCACTTCGGCGATGACATCGGAAGCCACGCGCTGGATGGCGGTGCCGATGGTCCAGCGCGCCTTCTTCACGGCCTCTTCCTGGGCCTCTTCCTCGATGCGGCGCACCATCTTGGCGGCATCCATCTTGGCGGTGTACTCGAGCTGGCTGATGATCTCCGCCTTGGCCTCTTCCTTCGTGAATCCAGAAAGTTCTTCCAACTTCCTGGACTGGGCCTCCACCAGGGACTTCGCTTCAGCCTTGAGCGCTTCCAGCTTTTCCTGGGCTTCGCGGGTCTTTTCGGCCTTCTCGTCCAGATCCTTGGTCTTCTGCTCCACCTGGGTCAGCTTCTTGTCGAGGCTTTCTTCCTTCTGGCGCAGGCGCTGATCCTGCTTGTCCAGGGTGGCCATGCGCTCGTTGACCAGCTTTTCACCTTCCTGGCGGGCCTGCAGGGCTTGTTCCTTGGCCTTCAGCTCCGCTTCCTTGCGAAGGGCCTCGGCTTCCTTGTGGCCGCGATCCAGGGCGCGAGCCGCTTGTTTTTCGGCCTCGGAAAGAATTTTTTCCCGCTGGGCCTTGAGTTCCTCTTCGGCCTTGGCGGTGGCCTTGGAAACATCCACCACCGCCTGCTGGGCCTTCTTCATCTGGAAGATGAAGCCGACCGCGCCGACGACGGCGAGCATGAGCAGAATCCAATCAAGCGCGTTCATCATGACTCCCTTGGGTCAAAGCAGGAGCCGTCAGCAGATCCAAAAACGAAGATCCCCGCTTGGTCGTGGTGGCTTGCCAGTTCCCTATCGGATAGGGGGGCGACCAGAATCCCGGTTTAAGGCACTCCGCAACGCGGCGCACGCAAGGCCGGGGGAAGGTCTCCCTGGCGAATGTACGGAACAAGCGCTTGGCCTTCTCACGGGCCTCGCAGGGATCAAACAGAAAACCGCGATCTAGGGTTCCTCGGGGAAGAGGGGGCCTGGGGCGGGTGAATCATCTGGAACGTCATCAAGCAGTTGGGCCAATTTCTGTTCCAGGTCTTGGGTTTGCTGGCTGGCTTCCTGTTCCAGCGTCACCGAGCGGTGGGCCAGGTTCAGTGCCCCCATCAGGATCCAGGTAGATGTATCCAGACCCGTCGGGGGATGTCCCCATCTTACCCGATAGGCCTCCTCCATGTCCCGGAAGGTCTGCTCCAGCACCTCCACCGCCCGCCGCAGCGCCCCCTCCCCTTCCCTGGAATGCAGGCGAAGGGTGTGGCCCAGCATGCGAACCCGCAGCTCTTCAGGGCCAAGTTCCGCGCTTTCATCCAGATAAAGGGTCACGACAATTCCTCGAGCAGACGCAGGATGCCTTCGACCTGCCCGCGCACCTCGTCGCGCTCCTTGACCAGGGCCGCCTTTTCGCCCTGCAGATCCTCCAGGCGTCGGCGCAGATCGTGGAGCTCCTGGTCGAGCGGCTCCTTCTCCTGCTTCAGGCGGGCCACTTCCTCCCTGAGGCCGTTGCGCTGCTGCACCAGGGCCTGAAGTTTGGTTTCGAGCTGCTTGAGGATGTCCATGGGCGCTCCTAGGCTTCCATTCTAAGCCCTCAGCTCCGCGCCGAGGCCTTGAGCGGCCTCCAAAGCTTGGCGCACCCAACCATCCACCTCTTCGGAGGTCAGGGTGCGATCCATGGCCTGGAAGCGCAGGCGCAGGAGCCAGGCCTGGCGGCCCGTCGGAAGGCTCTTGTGGCGGAACACGTCCACGCAGCCCACGGATTGGAACACGGCTCCCGCCGCCTCGCGCAGGGCCTTTTCCGTGGCCTCGACCAGGGCGCCGTACGACTGATCCAGGTCCACCAGCAGCGAAAGATCCCGCTCCACCGCCGGGAAGCGGCTGAAGGGCGCAAAGCGGGGAATGATCCGGTCCTCGATCTGGGGCAAGGCCGCCAGCGGCATTTCCAGCGCCAACAATCCGGGCGCCAGTTCCTTCACCGGATTGGGATTCGCCGCGCCCAGATCCTTGGCCACTCCCAGCAGATCAGCCGCCTGCACGGGGCGAGCCTTCGTGAGGAAGTCTTCGCCGCCCACCTGTCCGGCCCAAAGCAGCGCCACCACAGGTTCTTCCTGGGGGCCTTGAGACGTGCTGCGGTAGGCGGGACCGATCTCGAACAGCTTCACTTCCCGCGCTCCCTGACGCACATTGGCTTCGGCCACGGCCTGCAGCGAGGGCAGCAGCGAGGCCCGCATCACGGAGTACTCGCGGCCCAAGGGATTGCCCAGCGTTCGACCTTCGGCGGCATTTCCCTCGGCGAAGGGCGCATCGGCTTCGGGGCTGATGAAGCCCAGCGTGACGGTCTGATGGAAGCCCGCATGGGCCAAGCGCCGCGCCACGTTCCGCGCCTGCAGGTACGAAGCCGACAGAGGCAAAGGCGAGCCTTCCAGGGGCGGCAACGCCGAAGGAATGAGGTCGAAACCCCGCAGCCGCAGCACTTCTTCGGCGAAATCTTCTTCGAGGCTCAGATCGTGACGCCACGAGGGACGACGCACCTCCAGCGCGTT
This sequence comes from Bacillota bacterium, assembly GCA_021287085.1. Taxonomy (GTDB): domain Bacteria; phylum Acidobacteriota; class Holophagae; order Holophagales; family Holophagaceae; genus JAYREN01. Next base: position 17,235 of record JAJTBC010000123.1, read on the forward strand.
TTCACGGATTTCCACCTGGCATCCCAAGCGTGTGAGCAGCGCCTTGGCTTCGCCCAGATCCAGCGTTTCCCCGGCGATACGGTTGAGCGTAGCGCCGCGCAGGCTCACAGGTTGAGGAGCAGCGGGCAGGGCACCGGCCAGCCAGGCGCCCTTCAGCACCGCGCCCTCCCAGGCCTGAAGCCGCGCCGCCAGAAGATCCCGCGCCACGGGCGCCATGGCGGGATCCGCGCCGCGCCCGAAGCGATGGGACGCATCGCTGTGCAAGCCGTGGCGATGGGCCATGCGGCGCACCACGCGGGGATCGAAGTACGCGCTTTCCAGCAGCACCCGCTTGCTCCCGGCGGTCACTTTCGTCGCGTCGCCGCCCATGACGCCCGCCAGGGCGATGGGGCCGCGCTCGTCGGCGATGACCAGATCCTCGCCCGTGAGCTTGCGATCCACGCCATCCAAGGTGCGCAGCGTTTCTCCCGCCTTGGCCCAGCGCACGATCACCGCGCCCTGCAGCGTATCGAAATCGAAGGCGTGGGTGGGATGGCCGTAGCGGTGCAGCAATTCGTTGGAGGCATCCACCGCGGGCAGATGCTTGGCCGTGGAACCCATGGAGGAAAGAAAAGCCACGACCTCCTTGGGCGTGCTTCCATGCCCGCCCAGATCCAGCAGGGCCGTGGCATAGCAAGGACAGGCTTCGCTTTCCAGGCGCACGGGAAAGAGCGCAGCACCTTCTTGCAAGGGCACGTGAAAGAGGGGCGCCAGTTCGGAGTTCAGCCGCGCGGCCAGATCCCGCGCCATTCCGCGATGGGAAAGGGCATCGCCGCGATTGGCGGTGATGTCCACTTCCAGCACGGTCTGATCGTCTTTGCTCTCCACCGCATCCACGGGAAAGCCAAGGGAGGCGAGGGTTTCAGAGAGCTCCACCGTGCCCATTCCACTGAGCACGGGCAATTCCACCTGCAGGGCACGTCGTTCGATGAGCATCAGTCAAGCCCTCCCATGGCCTTGAGGAAGCGCTGGTCGTTCTCGAAAAAGAGCCGCAGATCCGGCGTTTGGCTCACCATCATGGCGGTGCGCTCCACGCCCATGCCGAAGGCAAAGCCGCTCCATTCGGTGGGATCGATGCCGGCATAGCTCAGCACGTTGGGATGCACCAGGCCTGCGCCCAGGATCTCCACCCAACCGCTGCCCTTGCACACGCGGCAACCCGCGCCGCCACACAGTGGGCAGCGCACATCCACCTCGGCTCCCGGCTCCACGAAGGGGAAGTACGACGGGCGGAAACGCACCTCTGCACCGGGGCCGAAGAGCGCCTTCATGGCGTACGACAGCGTGCCTTTGAGGTGATGCATGCCGATGCCGTGGCCCACCAGCATGCCTTCCACCTGATGGAACATCGGGCTGTGCGTGGGGTCGATCTCGTCCTTGCGGTACACGCGCCCCGGCGCCAGGAACCGGATGCCGCCCAGCTCCTGGATGCGCGGCGCCAGACGCTTCAGCACGCGCACCTGCACAGGGCTCGTGTGGGTGCGAAGCAATTGACCGGAGTGCTCCTGGAAGTAGAAGGTATCGGCGCTGCCCCGGGCCGGGTGATCCTCGGGAATGTTGAGGCCATCGAAATTGTGGGCTTCCGTTTCGGTCTCCGGGCCTTCTTCCACGTGATAGCCCAGGGGACGAAAAACGTCCACGAGACGATCCATGAGGCGGTTCAAAGGATGCTGTGCCCCTCGCGCGGGCAAGGGCGGCGGCAGATCGGGATCCCACTGGGAAGCCAGGGAAGCGGCGCGTTTCTTGGCGGCCTCCAGCTCGACCTGGCGGGCCTTGAGGCCTTCTTCCCAGGCGTTCTTCAACCCATTGATGGCGGCGCCCAGCTCGCGCTTCTGCTCCTTGGGCGCCGTCTTGAGCAGATCCATCAAACCAGCGGCATGACTGCCTTCGCGGCCCACATACTCGCCCTTGAGGCGCATCAGCGCGTCGAGATCGGCAGCGGCGGCAAGGGCGGAAGCGAAGGCCTGGTGGGCCTTGGCGACATCGGCGGGAATCAAGGTGAGATCCATGGGTGCCCCGAAAATGCATAAAGAAAGGCCGCTTGCGCGGCCTTCCAGGCTTGTGTCGATTGGGAGTCGAATCAGCCCTTGGCCACGGCCACGAGCTCGGTAAAGGCTTCGGGATTGCGCACGGCGATGTCGGCCAGGATCTTGCGATCCAGCACGACGTTGGCCTTCTTCAGGCCACCCATGAACTTGGAGTAGCTGGTCTGGTTCAGTTCGCAGGCGGCGCTGATGCGCACGATCCAAAGGCGGCGGAAATCCCGCTTCCGGGCCTTGCGGTCACGGTAGGCATAGCCCAAGGCCTTGGCCACCGCTTCCTTGGCGGAGCGGTACAGGCGGGACTTGGCGCCGTAGAACCCCTTGGCGAACTTCAGCATCCGCTTGCGGCGCTGTACGCGTTTGAAACCACGTTTGACGCGAGTCATGATTTTCCTTTCCTGGTGGCAGCTCGGTGAGCTTTGGGAGCCACATCGGGGGCGGCCTCAGCCGCCGGGTTGAAACGGCCTGAAGGATCAGGCGTACGGCAGCATCGCGTTGACGCGGCCGAGATCGGACTTGTCCACCATCCCGCCCATGTCCAACTGGCGCTTGCGCTTGCTGGCCTTCTTGGTGAGGATGTGGCGCTGATGGGAGCAGCCGCGCTTGAACTGGCCACTGCCGGTCTTCTTGAAGCGCTTCTGGGCGCCCTTGTGGGTCTTGAGCTTGGGCATGATGAACCTCTAGGCTTGAACGGTTTCGGCGGGAACCGCGACGGGCGCGGGTTTCGGGGGTTTGACTTTCTTGACGACTTCGGCCGGGCGGGGAGCGATGATCGCGTGCATGTCGCGGCCATCAATGCCGGCGGGCTTTTCCACCACGCTCTTTTCCGCCACGCGGGTCAGCACTTCTTCGATGATGCGGAAGCCGATGTCGCGGTGGACCACTTCGCGGCCTCGGAACATCACCACCACCTTCACCTTGTCGCCGCCCTCCAGGAAACGGAGGATGTGCTTGACCTTGAAATCGAAATCGTGGTCATCGGTGCGGGGGCGGAACTTCACTTCCTTCACGACGATGTTCTTCTGCTTGGCGCGGGCCGCGTGTTCGCGCTTCGCTTCCATGAACTTGTACTTGCCGTAGTCCATGATGCGGCAGACGGGAGGATTGGCCGTGGGAGACACTTCCACCACGTCCAGGCCCTTCGCTTCAGCGATGCGAATGGCTTCCGCAGGCGACATGATGCCTAGCTGCGCGCCATCCTCTCCGATGACCCGGATTTCGGGACTACGGATTCCATCGTTGATTCGTGTTTCTGCGGTGCGAATACGACCCTCCCCAACAAGACAAGGAACATGATTCTATCAGCGATATCCATTCATGCCAACGAAAGATTCCGACGGACAGATGGTCATCGCGCCTTGGTTCGCACTTCCTCCTGGATGCGGGCGAAGAATGCGTCGAGGCTCATGGCGCCGAGATCGCCCTGGGCGCGATGGCGCACGGCCACGGTGCCTTCGGCCGCTTCGCGGTCGCCGATCACCAGCATGTAGGGGATCTTCTGAAGCTGCGCGTCGCGGATCTTGGCGTTGACCTTTTCGTTGCGCAGATCGTGTTCGGCCCGCAGACCCAAGGCCAGCGCCTTGTCGCGAATCTCCACTGCATGGGCCTGCACGCGATCCGTGATGGGCAGCACCGTGAGTTGCACGGGCGCGAGCCACACCGGGAAGGCTCCGGCGCAATGCTCGATGAGGATGCCCATGAAGCGCTCCAGGCTGCCGAGAATGGCCCGGTGCAGCATGACGGGCACGCCTTCGGTGTTGTCGGCGCGGGTGTAGCGAAGGTTGAACCGCTCCGGCAGGAAGTAATCCACCTGGAGCGTGCCGAGCTGCCAGGGACGTCGCAGTGCGTCCAGCACCTGGAACTCGATCTTGGGGCCGTAGAACGCGCCATCGCCGGGGCTGACATGGAAGGGAATGCCCGCTTCCTGCATGCCTTCGGCCAGGGCTGTTTCGGCCAGCTCCCAGATCTCGTCGCTGCCCAGGCGCTTTTCCGGCCTCGTGGCCAAAGCCACGCGAATTTCCTCGAATCCGAACACATCGTAGATGGTCTTGATGAAGCGGAAGAAAGAGGCCATCTCTTCCTTCATCTGTTCCGGCGCGCAGTAGATGTGGGCGTCATCCTGGCAGAAGGTGCGAACCCGCGTCAGGCCTTGCGTCACGCCGCTGCGCTCATAGCGATGCAGGCGCCCGAAATCGGCGTAGCGAATGGGTAGATCGCGATAGCTGTGCTTGCCCGCGCCGTAGATGAGGCAGTGGGTGGGGCAGTTCATGGGCTTGAGCGCATACTCCCGCTCTTCGACCTCGGTGAAGTACATGCTGTCTTTGTACTTTTCGTAGTGACCAGAGGTCTTCCACAGGCTCACGTCCAGGGCCTGAGGGGTGATGACTTCGCTGTAGCCTTCGGCACGGTAGTGCTCGCGCATGAAGTCCACGAGCAGGTTGTAGACCATCGCGCCCTTGGGGTGGAAGAAGGGCGAGGCCGGAGCTTCGGGATGGAAGGAGAACAGTTCCAGCTCCCGGCCCAGCTTGCGGTGATCCCGCGCCTTCGCTTCCTCCAGCCGCTTCAGATGCTCATCTAGCTCCTTCTGCGTATGGAAGGCCGTGCCGTAGATGCGGCACAACTGCGCGTTCATTTCGTCGCCCTTCCAGTAGGCCGCCGCCACGCTGAGCAGCTTGATGGCCTTGAGCTTCGACGTATTAGGCACGTGGGGGCCGCGGCAAAGATCGTAGAAATCCCCTTGCCGGTAGCCCGAAATGGTCCGATCCGCCGGAATGCCCGCCACCAGCTCCACCTTCAGATCTTCGCCCATGGCCTGGAATCGGGCCACGGCCTCGTCCCGGCGCAACTCCTCGCGCTGGACGCTATGCCCTTCGGCCACGATCTTGCGCATTTCCGCTTCGATGGCCGCGAGATCTTCGGGGGTGAAGAACTTCTCCACCTTGAAGTCGTAGTAGAAGCCGTCTTCGATGACCGGGCCGATGCCCACCTGGGCCTGGGGGAACAGGCGCTTGACGGCCTGGGCCAGCAAATGCGCCGCCGAATGGCGGAGCACATCCAAGCCATCAGGATCCTTGCTGGTCACCAGCGCCACAGCAGCGCCATCCATCAAGGGAGAGGCCAAATCCTTGATTTCGCCATTGATCTTGATGGCGAGGGAGGCATCCAGAAGCCTAGGCCCGATGCCCTGGGCCAGCTCTACGCCGGTGGCCCCGTTCGGAAGTTCACGAACGGAATCATCGGGCAGGCGCACAGAGATGGACATACATTCCTCCAGATCGATCAGGATAACAAACCGTTTTGAGTGCTTATACGACTCTGCCCCCATAGTGGGGGCAGAGGTTGAGATTAACGTCGCAGCGACCTACTTTTCCACACTTAGAAATGCAGTATCATCGGCCCTCTGGAGCTTAACGGCCGTGTTCGGGATGGGAACGGGTGTGACCTCCAGGGTAT